>SLFV01000267.1 GCA_007124075.1 Roseimaritima sp. | reverse complement strand
ATTTGTCCTTGCGTTCCCGGTACCGCGTCGGTTGGCGTAATGCGATCAGCGGCGGTTAGGTCGCCACTGTGGTGCTTATTTCGGCATGATGCTCTTCAAAACGGGTGTCCTCTGATCAATAATGGGTCGGCAAAGCATCTTTTTTACTTTTCACTGACGAACCTTGCTGATGTCGAAAACGTTTCTCGCGATATTCCGTGCGACCGCAAATTGGTTTTCCTGCGCTATGCTGGCCATAAGTTTGGCGATGTCGCCTCCCACGCTCGCGCTTTGTGCCGCGCAACAACCGTTGCGCGTACTGTTCTTAGGAGACGATGGACCTCATCGCCCAGCCGCACGGTTTGCAGAAATAGAAACCGAATTTGCCGCCCGAGGGTTTCAGTTGGTTTACACCGACCAGATTAGCGATTTGAAGCTTCCGAACCTGCGTCGCTATGACGCTCTGATTCTGTACGCGAACATTGACACGATTTCGCGAGAATACGCCGATGCTTTGTTGCAGTACGTTGCCAGTGGCGGTGGATTTGTGCCGCTGCACTGTGCCAGTTTCTGCTTCCGGAACCAGCCCGATTTGGTCGCGTTAATGGGGGCTCAGTTCCAGCGGCACGGAACCGGCGTTTTCCAAGCGACGGTGGCGGACCCAGATCACGTGCTCACGCGGCGCTACGGTGGTTTTCGAAGCTGGGATGAGACCTACGTGCACCATTTGCACAACGAGGAAAACCGCACGGTGTTGGAATACCGGGTTGATCGCGAGGGCCGTGAGCCTTGGACGTGGATTCGTACGCATGGCGAGGGCCGCGTCTTTTACACCGCCTGGGGGCATGATGAACGGACGTGGACCCACCCAGGGTTTCACAATCTGGTTCAGCGTGGAATTCTTTGGGTGACCGGAGGTAACCCGACACTGGCTGGCGACTACTTGCAGTCCGCTCCCTTTCCCAAACCCAAAACCGCTGCTGCGGCGGGTGCCGCGGGTGCCGCGGACGTCTTCCAGTACGTCGATGTCGGTCAGCAGATTCCCAACTATACCCCCTCCTCGCAATGGGGCACGCAAGCCGATCCGTTGAATCGGATGCAACTTCCGCTTCCGCCGGACCAGTCAATGCAACGGATGGTTGTCCCGGAAGGGTTCCATCTGCAACTGTTCGCAAGTGAGCCTGATTTGCAAGGCAAACCGATCTGCATGGCATGGGACGCTCGCGGCAGGTTATGGGTTGCCGAAACGTATGACTATCCTAACGAACTGCAGCCAATTGGTGAGGGTCGGGATCGAATCCGGATCTGCGAAGATACTACCGGCGATGGTCGGGCCGATCAATTCACGATCTTTGCGGAACAGCTCAGCATTCCCACTTCGATCGCTTTTGTCGGTGATGGGGTGTTGGTGCAGGACGGTACCGAAACCGTCTTTTTACAAGACACCACGGGGGATGATCGCGCGGACGTGCGTCGTGCGCTGGTCACCAACTGGCAGATGGGCGATACCCATGGGGGCGTTAGCAACTTTCAGTACGGTTTGGACAACTGGATTTGGGCGATGCAGGGGTACAACAATTCACAGCCTGTTGCCCTGGGGCAGTCGCAGCAAGCCTTTCGGATGGGATTTTTCCGGATGAAACCGGACGGCTCGGAGGTCGAATTTATCCGCTCTACCAACAACAACACGTGGGGGCTGGGGATCAGCGAGGAAGGGCTTGTTTTTGGTTCGACCGCCAACGGCAACCCAAGTATCTACATGCCGATCCCTAATCGCTACTATGAACGCGTTCGCGGTTGGACACCGTCACTGACGCTTTCCTCGATCGCCGATACGAATCAATTTCGTCCGATTACCGATAAAGTTCGCCAGGTCGACCATCATGGGGGATACACTGCCGCCGCAGGGCATGCCCTGTACACTGCCAGAAGCTACCCGCGCGAGTACTGGAACCGAACCGCGTTCGTTAACGGCCCCACGGGGCATCTGGTCGGTACGTTTGTCTTGGAACGTCGCGGCACCGATTTTACATCCACCAGTCCTTTCAACTTGCTGGCCAGCGATGACGAGTGGACAGCCCCGATCATGGCCGAGGTGGGTCCAGATGGAAACGTATGGGTGATCGATTGGTACAACTACATCATCCAGCACAATCCGACGCCACAGGGGTTCACCACCGGCAAGGGGCGGGCCTACGAGACTGATTTACGGGACAAAAAACACGGTCGAATTTACCGCGTGGTACCCAACAGCTACACGCCTGTCGTTGTCCCCGATTTGCAGCAAGCAGATAGCCGTCAGCGAATCGCTGCGCTGTCGCATCCGACGATGCTGGTTCGAAAGCACGCGCAGCGGTTGTTGGTGGAGGCCGGTGATACAGCGATTGCACCGGAACTGATTGCATTATTGAAGGATGATCATGTCGACGAAATCGGCCTAAACGTGGCTGCGATCCACGCGTTGTGGACGTTGCAGGGGTTAGGTTTGCTGCAGCAGGCGGACAGTGAAGCTGCCTTGGCCGTCTACGCTGCGCTTTCACATCCTTCGGCCGGAGTCCGCCGCAACGCGGTTCAGGTTCTGCCGCACGATGATCGTTCGGTAGCCGCGATCGAACAAGCGGGATTGATTGACGACCGTGATTGGCTGGTGCGATTGGCGGCGGTGCTGGCGTTGGTCGATTTGCCACCCAGTCCAACAAGTGCTGTATTGGTCAGCAGACTGGCCAGCAACCCAGCGGCAATGGCGGATCGCTGGTTGCCCGATGCGGTGACGAGTGCGGCCGCACACAATGATGTCGACTTTTTGAATTCCCTAGCCGATCTGCGGGCGCTTCCTGACGTGACCGTGGAGATTGCTCGGCGAACTGCCAATCATTACGCGCGTGGGGAGCAAACTGCAGAGGCACCGGAGTTGTTGGCAATGCTGGCGGACGCTCCGCTGCCCTTGGTCGAGGCGATCCTGCAAGGCCTCAGTCAAGGCTTTTCAGAGGATAGATCGGTTAGACTGACGGCCATGCAGGAGGAACGTCTGGATTCCATTTTGCAGCGTTTACCTCTGGGGTCGAAGGGGGTTTTAATCAAGCTGGCCACGGCATGGGGAAGCGAACGGTTTGGCGAATATGGCGATCAGATCGTCGCAACACTGCTGGGCCAAGTCAGCGATGTGGAGCTCCAGGAGGATCAGCGAAGCACCGCAGCACGGCAAGCGTTAGAATTTCGCGCTGAAGACCCCGGCATCGTTGCGGCTCTGCTGGAAGAAGTCCATCCGCGAACGGCCCCCGGTGTTGTGGTCGGCATTTTGGATGCTTTGGCACTGAGCCGAGCCGAGAACGTGGGCCCTTTGGTGGTCGAGCGGTTCGCGGCAATGACACCAACGGTAAAAAAGGCTGCGGTTGGTTTGCTGCTCGCTCGGCCCGCTGCAACGCGTGCCCTGCTGCGGGCCGCGGAGGCCGGGAAGCTGTCGCTTGCCGAACTTGCCCTGGATCAACAGCAAGCCCTTCGTGGTCATGCAGACCGCGAGATTCATGAGTTGGCCAACCGGTTGTTGGAATCGGGGGGCATGTTGCCCAGCGCCGACCGACAGCAGGTTTTGGACCAGTGGATGTACCTGACCAAACAGTCGGGCGATCCTGCCAAGGGCAAATTGGTTTACAAAACCCACTGTGCGAAATGCCATGTCCATAGCGGGGAGGGGGTGGCGATCGGACCTGATTTGACGGGCATGGCGGTGCACCCGAAGGAGGAGTTGTTGATTCACATTCTTGACCCCAGTCGAAGTGTGGAAGGGAATTTTCGCGCGTACAGTGTCTTGACGGTCGATGGTGTTGTTTTGACTGGGATGTTGGCATCGGAATCGAAGACTGCAATCGAGCTGTTTGATACGGAGGGAAGACGACAAAGTCTTTTGCGAGAAGATATCGAGGAATTTGAAATGTCGCCGAAATCGATCATGCCTGAAGGTTTTGAATCAGCCATGAAGCCAGAGGAGATGAGTGATTTGCTGGAATTTCTCACTCAGCGGGGGCGATTCGTTCCGTTGGACCTCAGTCGTGTGGCAACGGTCTCCAGCGACCGAGGAATGTTTTACGATCGCAACGCCACGGCGGAACGGTTGGACTTTGGCGATTGGTCACCCCGAACATTTGCGGGGGTTCCATTTCAACTGATCGATCCTCGCGCAGGCATGGTCGCCAATGCGATCGTTCTGCGGAGCCCCAACAGTGAATTGGTGCGTCGTTTGCCACGTCGTGTGCGCGTGCCGATCGATGGGAAGATTGCCGCGCTGCATGTCTTGGGTGGCGTCTCAGGTTGGGGCAGCCCGTATGGTCAACCCGGTTCAGTATCAATGATCGTTCGTTTCCATTTTCAGGATGGGCAGCGCGAGGACCATGAGTTGCGAAACGGGAGACACCTAGCCGATTATATTCGGCGGGTTGACGTGCCAGACTCGCAGTTTGCGTTTGATCTTCATGGAAGGCAACTCCGTTACCTCGTCGTCCATCCCTCGAGAGACACGCCGATTCATGAAATTGAATTGCTGAAGGGACCTGACAACACTGCTCCCGTGGTGATGGCCCTGACGGCGGAAATGGCTGATCATTAGCGTCATTTGCACGATAGACCGCCCGAACGAAAGCGACTGCTGGGCGTAGCTGGTTGCCCATTGGATTGTTCCACCACCATGAAACTACTTTCTCCTCATTATGACGTCGCGATAGTCGGAGCCGGGATCGTGGGGCTGGGTCAAGCTTGGGCCGCCGCAAAAACGGGACGCCGCGTGATTGTTTTGGAAAAAACACGGCAACCGCTTGGAGCAAGCATTCGGAATTTCGGCATGATCTGGCCGATTGGACAACCGGCGGGGACACGGTTGGAAATCGCGTTGGCAGGCCGGAAGTTATGGCTTGAGCTGGCCGCCGAAACGGGATTGTATTGCCGAAGCAGCGGCGCGGTCTTCGTTGCGACCGATGCCGACGAAGCCGACGTCATGCGAGAGTTTGCGGACATGGGCCCACGGTTGGGTTATCAGGTTCACTACTTAGATCATCAGCAAGTCGTTGATGCCAGTCGTTTCGTGCGCAAGCAGGATGCGATTGCCGGGCTGTTCAGTGAGACGGAATTGAACATCGATCCTCGCCAGGCGGTGGTGGCGCTGGCGAATCATTTGCAATCTCGACACGAAGTCAGGATCTGTTGGCAAACCCCCGTGACGCACTTCTGCAACGGTGCCTTGGTCACTGCCCACGGTGACCGCATTCAGGCGGACCGTTTCCTGATCAGTCAGGGGGACGATGCGATTCACCTGTTTCCCGCTGCGATGACCGGCGTGGAACTCGTATCGTGCAAATTGCACATGTTGCGGAGCGAAGCCATTGCCCAAGACATGGGGCCGATGCTTGCCACCGGCCTGACACTTCGGCATTACGAATCCTTTCAGTCGTGCCGGTCCTTGGATGCTTACCGCGGGCGCATTGCCCGCCAGTGGCCTGATTTGGATCGCTTTGGAATCCACGTGATGGTTTCCCAGGCTCGCACCGGAGAATTAGTCCTGGGCGATTCGCATCAATACGGGCAGGACATTTCCCCGTTTCACGACGAATGCATTGACCAAATGATTTTGCAAGCGTTAAGGGAGCGATTCGTTTTGCCACCTGCACCGGTGCAACGTTGGCAAGGTCATTATCTAAAACGTCTCGGTCATACGTTGTATGTTGCTGACGTTGGTCCCGATGTCCGGATTGTCAACGCCTTGGGCGGCAACGGAATGACGATGGCCCTGGGGATTGCTGAGCGGATGTGGCAGTGTTGGGAAGATTCCGAATTGCTTCGCGGGTTGCCCGATAATGCCAAGGCGTCCCCCTCACCCCACGCTGCCAAGTTGCAACATCGTGACGAAGCAAACGAAGCAATGCGAGATCAGTAACTTGCGGATTTAATTTCCTTCGTTCAAGATCTTCTCGATCCCACTGCCGCGCGGAGCCGCGAGGATTGGTCACAAGGACTGACAATGATTGCGCGTTGCTAGGGCTTGCACGCCATCCGGGCATTATGACGATCGGGTGCATTGACGCTGCGACCTACGCCCAAGAATTGTTAGGTCATCGCCGTCTCGACGCCATACTGCCGCGTGGGGATACAGGTTACACTGAAGCATCAGATACTGTTTTATTTTTACAACGTGATTTCAAGGTAGCCTTCCATGTCGTTCGCCACGTTTGTGCTTGTGTTGCTGCTGTGCATTATCAACGGCAACTGGCCGGGGTTTTTAGGAGCTGGCGCGGGGGCACGGAATGTCCAAGATCTGCCGCTGCAATGGTCACCAGAAAGTGGGGTGGCTTGGGTACGCCAACTGCCGGGGCACGGTCAGTCCAGTCCGGTTCTCTGGGGCGATCGCGTTTTCGTTACCTCGGTGGAAGGTCCGCAAAAGGATACGTATCACACCGTTTGTTGCGAGCTTGCCACGGGAAAGGAAGTGTGGCGTCAAACGCTGCGGAATTCCAGTCCTGTGCAAAACAGCTACTACGTCAGTCGCGCTGCCCCCACCCCGGTGGTTGATGACGCATTGGTCGTCGTGCTGTTTGAAAGCGGACAGTGTGCCGCCTACTCCCACGACGGCGATTTGCTGTGGGAACAAGATCTGGGGCGTTCACAGGGGCCTTTAACTGCCGAATTCGGCCTTGGGGCTTCGCTTTGTCAGACAGAATCGCAGGTGTACGTGCTGTTGGAACATGATGGCCCCAGTGCGTTATTGGCATTGGAGAAACAATCAGGAAATATTGCTTGGAAGGCCAACCGGACACCACGGCGCAGTTGGAGTTCGCCCGCGGTGGTCTGGTTTTCCGACCGTCCGCTGATCGTTGTCAGCTCCGGCGGATCGATTGATATGTACGACGCGTTGACGGGAGCTATCCTGGCGGAATTTGACGATATCGGCGGAAACACCGGCACCACTCCGATTGACTTGGGTGACGGGAGTTTCCTGGTCGGTGCTTCGCCAGGACGCAGCGGAGAAAACGCGGGACCGGCCGCCGATTCCAACTGTCTGATGCGGATTCAACAAATCGATGGTCGTTACGAAATGGTCAAACAGTGGGTCGCTGAAGGTGCGACGCCGACTTGGGCCTCGCCGATTGTTCACGAGGGACTGGCATACTGGATCAATCGGGCTGGCGTTGTGTTTGCCTTTGACGCGGCGACTGGTGACAAGGTTTATGCCGAACGAACCAGTCAAGCGTGTTGGGCGACCCCCTTCGCAGTCGGTGACCGGATCTACTTGTTTGGCAAGGAAGGCACGGTGACCGTCCTGGCCGCGGGTAGGTCTTTCAAGGTGTTGGCTGAAAACCAAACCTGGAATGCGGATACCTTGCCTGCGGAGGCTCCGCTGGGGGAAGAAACGACCGCAGAGCGAAGACGTGCGGCAGCGATGTTTGCCAAGCCAACGCTGTACGGGGCGGCCGTCAGTCCCGATGCTTTTCTGATTCGCGTCGGCAACGCATTGATAAAAGTTTCCGAGTAGGAAAGGGTGCAGCAGACGCATTGCGGTCATGATTTCGAGCCGTTATCGACCCGCAGGAATGGCACGACTTTTTTGGGGCAGTCAAGGATCGATCAAGCCGATCAATTCAGTGGCGGTGGGAGCCAGCGGGCAACGAGATGCATTTGATTCTTCCCTTCTTGTCCAGTCTGTTGTTTGTGACTGGGCTGCTGCTGATAAAGCGTACAGCAAACGATGGCGTGCGTTCGCTGACGACTTTGTTTTTGTCCAACGTTTTCTGCGGACTGCTGTTTTCCGCATTGTGGATGTTGGGGGGTGAGCCCGTAAAACCTGGTCTGCTGTGGCAGCCAGCAGTCCTGGCGTGTTTGTATCTTTTAGGGTTATCGTTGACTTTCATTGCCGTGCAACGAGGCGACGTGTCGCTGGCCACACCCGTTTTTGGAATTAAGGTTGTCTTTGTACCACTGTTGCTGGCTTGGGTTTGGGCGGAGCCACTGCCGACAACATTGTGGATCGCAGCGGGTTTGGCATTTTGTGGTATTGCCACGATCCAGGGCACCGGCCAAGGAACGCGTCGTCATGTGTGGTTTACCTTATCCTTGGCGACGGCGGCTGCCGCCATGTACGCCACGTTTGACGTCCTGGTGCAACGTTGGAGCCCCGTGTGGGGCACTGGCCGGTTGTTACCACTTGTATTCTGGACCGTGGCCTTGGGATCGTTGTTCCTGGTTCCTAGGGTGCAATGGGAGAAACTACGCCGACCTCGCATCGCGGGTTTGCTATTTCCCGGGGCTGGCTGCATCGCACTGCAGTCGCTTGGGATCGTGTTCACTCTGGCGATGTTTGGCGATGCGACTCGTGTCAATATTGTGTTTGCCTTGCGTGGGCTGTGGGGCGTCCTCTTGGCCTGGGCTGTGGCTCGAACCTGGGGTGGTGCGGAAGCCGAACTGAGTGGTCGACAGATCGGCCAACGTGCTCTTGGTGCGGTGATGCTGACCGCAGCGGTGACTTTGGCGCTGGCATCCGAATCCTGAAGTTGGGCCGGATAGTGGCGCTAGGCAATGCAAGGTCAATAGCGGACCGTTTCGCCTGTCCCTCCGCAGCGCAACAGCAGAGAGAGATCTTGAGAGAGAGAGAAACGAAATCCATCAGTGATTGATCTCGCGTCCCTAACTGGTTGTTGCCGCTGTTCGGACCGCATATCATGCTTCCGGGGTCGTTACCGTCCGGGAGGGTGGTTTTCCTTGGTGGGTCCAATGGCTCCGACTGATCTTGACAGGATTTGTACACGAAAGTGGGTTGTTTAAGAAAATGCAACGAAGAGACTGCTCCCGCATCGTTTCCGCTTCGCGCCACGGCACATCTGAAGCAATCGTCCGCCAACGTACGAGTTCGCGGATGAGATTTCGGAAATTGCTGGTCGAATCGCTCGAAGATCGTCGCGTACTATCAGCACTGCCATTGGTGGATAGCCCGGCGTCTGCGTCTGAGGACTTTTCTCGACGGGAGGTTGGAATCGAGGCCGTCGCGGTGGTCAATGATCAGTCACGTCATTTTTTGCTTAACGATGATCAAACCCTTGATCAGTTATTCATTCCACTCAGGCACGAAGATCTAAGTCTTGACTTACCCGCCAATCAAGTCCGACCCTTTTCCTTGCATCCCGAATTGCGAGCAGCGGCCGATGTGCGTGTCAATGATACGATTGCTTTCGACCTTTTCGAAGGGCTGGAGTTTGTCGGTGTCGTGCAAAACCTCACCGTGGACGTAAATGGAGTCAGCACGCTGACCGCAAAGCTGCGCGATTACGACTTTGCTTACGGATTCATTGTGATTTCGGAGGATAGCTATTTTGTAAACGTTGACATTCCCGACTTAGGGCAGAGCTTCGTGACTCGCCTGCACCCCGATTTGCAAACGCCGCTGATGGTACAGATCCATCCCGTTTCTCAACAGGGGTTACCTAGTTCCTCGCCAGTGATTGCCGAGGATACTACAGACGTCACCGGCAGTTTTGTTGCAGTCGCGTCTGACGCAGCGGAGTCGGAGCGTTCGGCTTCTCTTGCCATCGGCGAAAGGAAGCGTGACCCGGAGCCACGCCTGACCAGCGAAGACGCTCAGATCGATGTTATGGTTGTGTATACGCCAACCGCTGCGGCGTGGGCTGCAACTAACGAAGGCGGCATCAATCATACGATTGCGGCAGCGATGTCCAGGAGCAACGTGGTGTCTGAAAACAGCGAGCTGGGGATTAGTTTCAATCTGGTCTACGCGGGCGAGGTCGATTACACGGAAGCTGATACCTCGAATGAAGATTTGGCCCGTCTGCGCGGGACCGACGACGGGTACATGGACGAGATTCATGCGATTCGTGATGAATACGCCGCGGACATGGTAGCAATCTTGACGTTCACCAGTGACACGGGCGGATTAGGCT
>SLFV01000190.1 GCA_007124075.1 Roseimaritima sp. | reverse complement strand
TGGCGATCTCCTGGAAGTCGTCAAGGATAGGGCCGAGCAACGGTGAGTGCATTGCATGAGAGACTTCAAGGATTTTGGATTGCACACCGTTGCCTGCAAACAGTTCCAGCAGTTGGGAAACGACCTCGGCTCGCCCCGAGATCACCGTGTTTTGCAGACCATTGTGAACGGCCACGTTAACATCGTCGCGGTAGGGCTCGATCCACTGGGCGACTTGTTGGTGAGGTGCCATCACGGCGGCCATCAAGCCATCACGCGGAAGGCCGGAAACCAGTCGAGCGCGATGTGCTATTAGATAAAGTGCATCTTCAAGTGAAAAAACGCCCGCATCGCACGCCGCGACATAATCGCCCACGCTGTGTCCTGCGACCACGGAAGGTTGAATCCCAAACGAACGCCACAACTGAGCAAGCGCGTACTGGACCGCAAATAACGCGGGCTGGGTGTACAGTGTGTCGTGGATTTTTGGTTGAGGCTTGCTATTGTGGGAAGTATTGCCTGACGTCTGGCCCTCACCGCTAGCGTGCCGCTGATGGGTATCATCCTCAAACAGCACATGCAGCAAGCGATGGGGTAGCAAGTCCTTCAGGCCCGCGTCACAGCGGTCAATCGCCGCACGAAATACAGGATGGGTTCGGTACAGATCGCGACCCATGTGCGGAAACTGGGAACCTTGGCCTGGAAACAGAAAGGCGACTTTGAACCGCCGATCGCCTCGCGTTTTACCCTTCGCAATAAATCTGGAGTTTGCCCCGGAAAGCAGGTCATCAAGGCGACTGGAAAGTTCTTTCGTGTTTTCCGCAACGATGGCCATGCGGTGATGGAAGTGGCTTCGTCCGGTTGCGGCGGTGTAGCAAATATCCGAGAGTGATCCCGGTGCGGAAGCCTGATTCAGCGATTGGTGGTAGCGACCGACTAATTCCTGCAGACGGTCTGGGTTTTTCGCCGAGAGCGTAAGCACGTGCTTGGGACGATCGGCAAGCGGTTTCTCCACTGCTTTCGCGGTGAATTCCTCCAGCACAACATGGGAGTTCGTTCCACCAAAACCGAAACTGCTGACCCCAGCGATCCTGGGCCTTCCGCCGGTTGACCAGGGGATTTGTCGATCCGCAACATGTAAGCGACTGTCGTCCAGCCGAACATGGGGATTGAGGCGTTGGAAGTGCAGTTGCCGAGGAATCAACTGGTGGCGCAGCATTAATATCGTTTTAATTAACGATGCCATACCGGCTGCTGTTTCCGTGTGGCCAATATTCGCTTTGACGGAACCAAAGTAACACGGATTGCTGTTGTCACCAATCGCTCCGTGAGAAGTGTTCGACTTGCGAAAGACTTCGGTCAGGGCACTCGCTTCGATCGGATCGCCCAGCGGAGTAGCGGTACCGTGAGCCTCAACGTATGAAACATCTGCGGACCTTAGACCAGCATCCTTGAGTGCACGTCGGATCACGGCAGATTGGGCTGTGGCCCGAGGAGCAGTGATACCTGAAGTGAGCCCGTCTTGGTTGACTGCGCTGCCCCGAATGACAGCCAGAATATTGTCGTGATCTGAAGTTGCGTCCGACAGCCGTTTCAGAATAATTGCGCCGCACCCTTCTCCTCGCACATATCCGTTGGCTCGGTGATCAAACGGGCGGCACTTGCCATCGGCCGCTAACATTTGCGCTTGTGAAAAAGCGAGCGTTGTTTCGGGAGTCAGAATCGCATTGACGCCGCCGACGATTGCCATATCGCATTCGTGTGAGCGGAGGCTGCGAACCGCCAAGTGCGCCGCGACCAGCGAGCTGGAACAAGCGGTATCGATTGACAAACTTGGGCCACGTAGGTCAAGCGTGTACGAGATGCGGTTGGCGGCGATGCTGAGCGCGTTGCCGGTCCCGCTGTAGGCAGTGATCTGCTGATAGTAGTTGTCCAGTTGAACGGGGATACGCGAGTAATCGACGCCTCCGATACCGATGAAAACACCGGTAGCCGATTCGCGTAGCCGCGATGGAGCTAGGCCGCCGGATTCAAGAGCCTCCCAGACGACCTCCAACAACAGACGATGCTGGGGGTCCATTTTTTCAGCTTCACGGGGCGAAATGCCGAAGAAGGCAGCATCAAAACGATCGATGTCGTCGAGGAATCCACCCCAACGAGTCGTCATCTTGCCGGGAGTTCCCCCTTTCGCATCGTAGAACTCGTCTAACTCCCAGCGCGACTTTGGAATTTCGCTGGTATTGTCGATCCCATTGGTGATCACATTCCAATATTCGCCGACGCTTGAGGTTCCGGCAAAGCGACACTCCATACCGACAACCGCAATCGGCTCGGACATGCCCCGGGAGTTTCCCATCGCCTTCTTGAGTAGGGCCAGCTTGTCTGGGGGCAAATTCGCCAGACGCTCGGACATCGATGTCATTCCAACTTCTCCGCGTAGTCCTCCGAGGCAAGCAATTGGGCCAGTTCGTCCTCGGGCAGTTGTTCAATTTGAGACAGAAGGTCAGCGAAATCGTTCCTGTCAGCTTCTTCGACGGATGCCGAAGTTTGACCTGACAGG
>SLFV01000430.1 GCA_007124075.1 Roseimaritima sp. | reverse complement strand
CGTCGGAAAACCGTCCACCCACCAGATCAATCAGTGAATCGATCGATGTCGAGCAATCGGCCTTGATTTTTCTCCACGTCGCTTTGGGTAGTGGGCTGATCGTGATCTTAACACTGTAGGGTTTTGACCCCGCAACGATGGCTTGAACCTCGCCCTCCTTGATAAACAGGTCGACCACCGATCCATTGCGCAAGTAAGTCGCTCCACGCGGCAGACGATTCGCGAAGTCACGATAAGCTTCCAGGTTGTCGCACCAAGCCCTACCCCAGAATGACGTAGCGAGCTTGCGACGCTTGGTCGCCACAGGCATGGGTTGACGCTTTTCCCTCTTAGCGACCTGTTCCGCCCGCTTGTGAGCCATCGCCAGTTTTCTCGCCACCGGCACGTAGGGCGACCATTGACCGAAATAAGGCATCGCGACTCCCTCGCCTCCCGTCCGCTTGATCGATACAGTGGATGTCGACCATGCCACCTGAGTCGGCAGTGTAACCTGTTTCCAGACGCGGACCAACCAACACTGATTCAAGTTTTCCGGTAATCCTCCAGATTCCTGTTCTCTTTTGCACCATGAGCATTCCTCGTTTGACCCTTTCGCCGCTCGGCCGAATCTGGCTAGAAGACCTGGGCTTGGACCAACAGACCGTTGTACAACAAGCCTTATCGGGAGCCGCGGTACAAACCCTCCAGCGTCTGCAAACCGGCTTCCAACAGAGCACTGCCGAGGGGCTGTTTCTGCTTGCGAAAGCCGATTTGCCTGGCGAGTTGCCTGCCGAATTCAGCTTTTGGAAACGCTGGACCTGCAATTTGCTGCAGGCGATCTGCCATCTGGACGAAGGCGGGCGGCAACAGTTCTCTGCTAAATCCAGTCGAGTCGATATCCAAACCCTTCTTCCACCACCAAACGATTTGGAGCTTGCGGTTACCGTCTCCGCCGCACCACCGATGCGTGGCCTTGAATATATGACGCATGAGGTGCTGACGCGACTGTGGACTGAATTAGCGGATCTGGTACGCAAAAAAGCGATCGCCGAATCTGGCGGGTTAGTGGCTTTGCTGGCGTCCGTTGATCCGCGTTGGAAGTTGGTGGGTCGAGTCACGTTTCATCTGGCCGAGAACAGAAAAGATGCTCGGCGACCATTTGCGTTCCTCGCGACTTATTCCCACAAACGAAGCGGCAAAGGAACGGTAAAGCACCTGCCGCTGGCGGACGCGCTGCGCCAGTACGCTGGACAGCGCGACCAAGACAAACTTTCCGAACTGCTGAAACCCGTCAGGCTGGCCTCCGAACATTGCCCTCTGATTCGCAAATGGCTTGAATCGCGAGCCCTCTTTCGACCGCAGGCACTGTCGATTGACGCGGCATACCAGTTTTTGAGAGCGGTCCCGCAAATGGAAGCGAGTGGATTGGTGGTTCGCGTGCCAAATTGGTGGCGTGCCCGTCAAGCGTCACGTCCTACCGTTGAAGTGCGGCTGGGTGATCGCGAACCAGCACGCATGGGTGCCGATGCCCTGCTGGATTTTTCCGTCAACTTGGCCCTGGATGGCCAACCGCTTTCGGATAAAGAGCAACGTGAATTGCTGGCCGCTGGCGATGGGCTGCTGCGGCTGCGCGGCAAATGGGTGGAAGTCAATCGACAGCGACTAGATCAAGCCCTTTCGCATTGGCAGCAACTACAAGAGGAAAGTGCGGAAGGGATCGATTTTCTTCGCGGCATGAGGCTGCTGGCGGGAGCCAAGATTGATGACACGTCGGGCAGCGGAGGGGGCGACCTCCCATGGGCTAACGTCAGTTCTGGCAAATGGTTTTCCGAAACGTTGGCGACGCTCCGCGATCCCAGCGGGCTGGTCGATTGCCAGCCCGGCGATGGTCTGCATGCTCAGTTACGGCCCTATCAAGCCGATGGTGTTCGCTGGTTGTGGTTGATGACACGGCTAAGATTGGGTGCCTGCCTGGCCGATGACATGGGGTTGGGAAAGACGATTCAGGTTATCGACTTGTTGCTGCGGCGTCAGGCCGAAAAGCCTCAGGTTGGTGGGGAAAATGCGACGAACCCATTGCCGCCAACCCACCTGCTGGTGGTGCCCGCGTCGTTGATCGGTAATTGGAAGGTGGAATTCACCCGTTTTGCACCGCAACTGAACGTGTTGCTGGCACACCGGAGCGAATGTGATGCAGAAACATTGGAGCAGATAAAGGCCGATCCAGCGAAGGCCCTGCGCGACGTCGATGCCGTGGTGACGTCCTACACGATGATCCGGTCCGCGGATTGGATGGCGGATATCCAATGGGACCTCGTGGTCCTGGACGAAGCGCAAGCGATCAAGAACGCTTCATCAGCACAAACGCGAGCGGTCAAGAAACTGCGAGCAACCAACCGAATTGTGCTGACGGGAACCCCGGTGGAAAACCAACTGGGTGATTTATGGTCGCTATTTGACTTCTGTTCGCCTGGACTGCTCGGTTCTGCGAAGCAGTTCAAGGCGTTCATTAAACGGTTGGAAAAACAAACGGACGCTAAAGCCTACGGTTCGCTGCGCAAGCTG
>SLFV01000447.1 GCA_007124075.1 Roseimaritima sp. | reverse complement strand
GGAGATTTATGGTCGATGCCGGTGCCGCCGGCGTATGGGCTATGCTGCGGCAGTCATCGGTGCCGGAGGGATGGGCGGTGCTCATTGTAGGCAATTGGAGCGGACTGACGGCATCGAACTGCGTGCCATCGCGGATGCCGATCCGGACGTGCTCACATCGGTCGGCGACCGCCACGACCTGCCGACCGATCGCCGGTACGATTCCCACGAGACGTTACTCCGGTCGGAATCACTCGACCTCGTGTGCGTCGCGACGCCGACCCTGTACCATGCCGAGCACGTCACTGATGCCGCACGGCTCGCCGATCCCGGCGTCGTCTTCTGTGAGAAACCGATCGCGACGTCGGTCTCGGCCGGCGAATCGATGGTCGCATGCTGTGCGGACGCCGGGATCGAGTTGGTGGTCAATCACTCCCGGCGGTGGACGGAGTCGTTCGACCGGTTGCACCGGCTCATTATCTGGCGCGTCGGTTTGGCCCGCCCGCAGCGGCTCCACGGCCAACAGCCTTCGCCAAGTCGATTCCTCGATCAATTCCTGACTGACCGCCCACTTAAAAATCCGCCTGACGGCGTTAGTCAATCGATTACAGTACCGACGGTCTTTCCGGTCCTGCACCCAGCCATCACGCAGTTCCTGCAACTTCAGCGGCCCATACGGATCAGCATCCAGATCACCGGCCTGCCGATCCAATTGATCGCACAGTCGCAAGTTCCGATCCAGGTCAGCGGACGAATTCGCGTACCGCATCTTGATCACGTTTCGGTAACCAGCGGTCACCTGCCGCACCGTAATCGGCACATCGGCCAGATGCGTAGGCAACGCCGCGCCAGCCCCCAGCAGGATCGCCACTTGTCCATCGAGTGAATCGACATCAAACCCATCAGGCAAAGCCAGTCCTGACGCCTGACACATCGCAATCAGAGCCGCATACCGGGCCAGTGCTTTAGACGAATTATGCGTCCCTAGCTAAAAATCACGTCCGCCGATTGTAACGACAGATTGGCCAGAAATATGGTAGCGAATCGCAGGGGTTTGCGCCTTAGGCCGCAGCATGTGGGATGCTCCAAAGCTATCGACTGTACCACTGCGCTAGAACAGTTTTTCGGTATAGCCGTTTTGTTTGCAGAGTCGCACGCCGGGTAGGCGGTAACGCGAAAACCGCGTTTCGACAAGTAAAACACAGGACTTAGTGAAGTACGCCCAGTAGGACTCGAACCTACGACCCGCGGATTAAGAGTCCGCTGCTCTACCAACTGAGCTATAGGCGCATCGCTGTTGTGATCAGGGTTGCGGTGCTTTTGCCACCGACGCTCGGCCCTTGTCAGCTTTTTTTGTTTCACCCGACCAGTGTATTGCCGAACGTTTAGGATTCCAAGACCCCTTCGTGCATCAGACCGGCTGGTGGGTTGGGGGCTGCAGGTGTCAAAGCGTTTCCCGAACCGGTGATGGCCGATTTCGGTCGTGTTCGTCTTGTTTTAGGCTTGCTGCCCGCCCCGTTTGATGACCCACTGTTGACTTGGGTTTTGCTTATCGTATCGTACGAATTGGGAGACGTAGTGACGTCGATTTCTTTCCCCGTTGTCCCGCCATCTTTGATTTTTTTGGATTTTTAGTCGCTATGTCACTTGAACCGGCCTCGCATGACTTTCTGTTGACTTCACTCGCTACCCCCAGTCCTTCCGGCTATGAGGAGCCGATTCAGTCGGTTGTTCGGCAATTTATCTCCCCCTACGCAGCGGCTGTTCGAATCGATATCCACGGCAACTTGATTGCCAGTTCGCCCGTCCCGCTGGCGGGGCCTCGTCTGTTATTAGCTGGCCATTGTGATCAAATCGGGATGTTGGTGACA
Source organism: Roseimaritima sp. (assembly GCA_007124075.1). Classification (GTDB taxonomy): domain Bacteria; phylum Planctomycetota; class Planctomycetia; order Pirellulales; family Pirellulaceae; genus Roseimaritima. The sequence goes on along the minus strand of SLFV01000447.1, from coordinate 8,089 downwards.
CACATAGACCAGGATGGTTACGTTTATGCCGCTCCGATCGGTGGATGGGATCCGCAGCAGTTAGTGGGGCAGGCGATGACGATTTGGACCGATCATGGCCCGGTCCCCGCGGTGATCAGTCGCAAGCCGATTCATTTGTTGACTGCGGAGGAACGCAAGGAGGTGGTGCAAATGGAGCAATTGTGGCTGGATATCGGTGCGGCCGACGAATCGGAAGCGAGAAATACCGTCAAGGTTGGTGATTGTGTGACGCTGGACCTGCGACACCGGCAGATGCTGGGGCGTCGGCTGAGCGGACCTGCAATGGACAATACCAGTGGAATGTGGACGGTCATCGAGGCTTTTCGGCGTGCGGTGACGCGCTCCGAGCAGCTTGGCTGTACGCTGTTTTCGGTGTCGACGGTGCAGGAAGAGATCGGTTTGCGCGGTGCCAAAACGGCGGCAGGGTCCATCAATCCGGATCTGGCGATCGCGGTGGATGTGACCCATGCAACTGATTGTCCCACAATTGATAAAAATCAACAGGGTGATATCCGGCTGGGGGCAGGCCCCGTGATCGTTCACGGCCCCAACATGAATCGACGCGTGGTGTCCCGGTTGACGGATCTGGCTGACAGCCACCAGATCCCCTACCAGCTAGCCGCAATCGGTCGTGCGACCCCTAACGACACGAATGTGCTGCAAATTCACGGTGGGGGTGTGGCGACGGGACTGGTGGCGATTCCGAATCGATATATGCATTCGGCGGTGGAGATGATTGATCTTGCCGATCTGGATCATGCCGCCGAACTGTTGGCTTTGTTCGCGCTTCACTTGACCGCTGAAGACGATTTTACACCGCGTGTTTAGCAGGCAACCGGCGATCAAAACGCTGAATATTTGTGGACTGACGAGTCCTTTTTTTACCGTCCCTCTTTGCTTCGCTTCTTCCCTGTAATTGGCTTTGCGGCGGGGGGGGGAGGGAGACGATTCAAGGGAACCATTATGTTGCCCTGCATCGATTTTCATCAGGGAACGTTGCGATTACGCGGCTTGGACGCTATCGCGGAAGCCTTGATCCAGCCCTACGCAATGACCTACGACCCGCGACAGGAATGCTGGCAATGCGACGCCATGCATGCTCTGCCGCTGTTGCGGCAGATCGAGGAGATGTTGCCAGGGGCGGCTCAGGAATTTCGAGATAGCCAGTTGTTTACTCAGATTCGCACGCGTATTGCCGTCAATTCGGATCGACTTCCACGCCTGCGTCCCGACCAAATCGACGCGATTGAAGCATTCGATTCCCACGGGCGGCGAGGCTCGGTTGTGATGCCCACGGGAACCGGAAAAACATTGGTTGCGATCAGCTTGCTCGCTCGCTATCGGCTTAGCACCTTAATCGTCGTTCCGGTCCGCGATCTGATGTACCAGTGGCACAGTAAGATCCTGGAACTGCTGGGAGTCGATGCCGGATTAATCGGCGATGGGGTGCATCGCGTATCTGCCATCAGTGTGACAACCTACGAATCCGCAGCAATTCACATGCCCCGCATTGGACATCGGTTTGGTCTATTGATCTTTGATGAAGTGCATCATCTGGCGGGGCCTTGGCGGAGCGACGCGGCTCGCATGGCTTTGGCGCCATTGCGATTGGGGCTGACCGCGACGTTGCCTACCGATCCTCAGCGTCTGGAGACACTGCAGCATTTGGTGGGACCGACGGTCTACCGGCAAGCCATCGAACAGGCGACAGGGACGACGTTGGCTAAGTACACCATCCAGCGGATTGCGGTGAAGATGGACGCCCAGGAGGAGTTGGCTTACCGTCAGTATGGGCAAACAATCCAGCAGTTTGTGCGCGAACGGCGCGAGCAAAACATAGCGTTTCAGTGGGATGATACGTACAAGCTGGCCGCCGACACGACGAGCGATCCGAACTTAGCCCGGCAAGCGGCGGAAACGTTGCGGGCCTTTCGGGCGAAACGCAAAATCGAGGAACAGGCCAATGCAAAGTTTCGCGTTCTGGAAGATCTGTTTCGGTTGCACGTGGGGGAACCGGTATTGGTGTTTACAGGTTCCAACGTGATGGCGCGCCAGATTTCTCTGCGGTTTCTCATTCCGTGCTTGTTGTCGCACTGCGCCAAACGCGAACGCCAGGACTTGCTGCGGGGGTTCGCTGAACATCGCTATCCCGTGCTGGTGGCTAACCGTGTGCTGGACGAAGGCGTCGATTTGCCTGAGGTGAAAATTGCAATTGTTCTGGGAGGTTTGGCCAGTACGCGGCAAGCAACCCAGCGACTTGGACGCGTTCTGCGACGCGGCGCCAGCGGCCAACGGGCAACACTTTATGAAATCGTCACCGACGACAGTAATGAAGTCCAGCGTAGTCGTAAGCGTCGCCGGACCGCTGCGTACCAACTCAAAAACGCCCGCCCGACTGCCAATCGGAGCACGGCAGACAGAACCGCAGAAACCCCTGCTCTGTTTTTCTTTGAAGACGCCGGATTCGATTCGCCGGGGGGGGAGTCCAGTGATCCGTAGCGAGCACGCAATCGCGTCGTACGATTTCCACCAGCGCCTGGTCGTACCGGATCGCTTGCGGCGTCAGACCGATGGGGTTTATCTGACGGCAGTCGCGCGATGCCTGGAGCGGTATCGTGGCGGAAAGGGGCGAATCCGCAAAGAGCTTCACGCGGAGGTGGAAGAGTGCCTGGGAGCGATTGCGGGCTGCACGCCGCGACGGGTTGCGGCGTTTTGCAAGTTGCTGGACGATGCTAGCGAATTTGCTCAAGCGAGCGGTAAGGCAGCTACCTTGCGGCGTCGCGTGTTCTCGCTTGCCTCTGGGATGCATCCGCTTGTCACAGAACAAGCAGCAGGCTTCGAAACGACGTTGCAGGCCGCCCGCCAAGCAATCGCCGCCCAACTGAACGTTTCGTGGGAGGAGATCGAAGATCAGTTGTTCGCCGATGTGATCGAGTTGCAAAAACTGCGAGGCTTTGATCAGGATCTACAACCCGCGGACTTGTTGGCACGGTACAACGTGGCGCAAACGCAAGCAGTGCTGTATCGTGCCACACGCGTTTGGATCGAAGCATCCAGCCAAGCCCCCTACTTGATACGCCAAGCAAAACTGGCTGGTTTGATGCATCGTGTTTCCAGACTCGCGAGCAAGCATCGGCAGGGAACGTCGGTTTATCGGCTGACCCTGGATGGTCCGACGTCCAACTTGCGTGAAACAACGCGGTATGGTGTGCGGTTTGCCAAAATGATACCGGCCTTGTTGACCTGCCAGAATTGGCAACTGGATGCCGAAATTTTAGGCGTCGGAAATCGCTTGTTTCGCTTTCACTTGTCGCCCGCCGATGGGTTAACCAGTTCCGCTACAGCACCGCCTGATTTTGATTCGGAACTGGAAAAGCGAATCGCAGAGACTTGGTACAAACACCCCGTGGAAGGTTGGACGTTGGCACGTGACCAAGATTTTCTCGTCCAAGGCCAGCAGATTTACACTCCCGACTTTGTCCTGACGCACCGCGACGGAGCGAAGATTTACGTGGAAGTGGTCGGGTACTGGACCCCTGAGTACCTGCGTGAGAAGCAGCAGCGATTGCAACAATTTTCCGCGTTACCGCAAGCGAAAGATCGATGGCTCCTGATGTTCGATCGGCCGCCAACGGCAACAAAGAAGGCGGCATTGGAGCCTTTAAGCATCCCCGCTGTCGTGGTCGCCAAGGTCAAAGAGCCAACCGCCTGGATCGCGGCAGCGTTGGCGAAGCCTTTGGACCTTGGAACGTCGAAGCGTTCAGATTAATACCGATAGTGATCCGGTTTGTAAGGGCCGTCGAGCGGCACGCCGATATAGTCCGCCTGTTCTTCGGTCAAACGGGTCAACCGCACTCCCAGCTTGTCCAGGTGCAAGCGAGCAACCTCCTCATCCAGCCGCTTGGGCAACATGTGGACTTTGCATTCGTACTGCTCCGCACGTTGCCAAAGTTCCAATTGAGCCAATACCTGATTGGTGAACGAGGTGCTCATTACAAAGCTAGGGTGCCCGGTGGCGCACCCCAAGTTGACCAAACGTCCTTTGGCCAGCACGATGACACTGCTGCCGTCGGCGAAGGTGTAACGTTCCACGGCACCAATGTCGGCAGGCTTGATCTCCAATTTGCTGACTTTGCCCGCAGCGACTTGACTTTCCAGCCACGCGATATCGATTTCGGTGTCAAAGTGGCCAATGTTGCAGACAATTGCATCGTTGGGCATCTGCTGTAAGTGCTCTCCCAAGATGATATCCTTGTTGCCCGTCGCGGTCACAAACAAGTTGCCCAAACGGCACGCTTCGTCCATCGTCGTGACTTGGAAACCCTCCATGACCGCCTGCAAGGCGTTGATGGGATCGATCTCCGTGACAATCACTCGACAACCGTACCGTTGTAAGGAGGCAGCACAGCCCTTGCCAACATCGCCGTAGCCGCAAACAACCGCCACCTTGCCAGCAAGCATCACATCGGTAGCTCGCTTGATACCATCGGCCAACGATTCACGGCAACCATAAAGATTGTCAAACTTACTTTTGGTGGCTGAATCGTTGACGTTGATTGCGGGGACGCGAAGTTTTCCCGACCGATTCAAAACCTCCAAGCGGTGGATTCCGGCCGTCGTTTCTTCGCTCAAACCACGAATTTCGGTCAATAATTCAGGAAACCGATCGTGAACCATCGCGGTCAAATCACCGCCGTCGTCCAGGATCATGTTCAGCGGTTCACCGGAAGGAAAGTGCAAGGTTTGCTCGATGCACCAATCGAATTCCTCCTCGGTCATCCCTTTCCAGGCGTAGACGGACACGCCCGCAGCGGCAACAGCAGCCGCAGCGTGATCTTGGGTGCTGAAAATATTGCAACTACTCCACGTCACCTCCGCCCCTAATTCGACCAAGGTTTCGATCAGAACCGCAGTCTGAATGGTCATGTGCAAACAACCTGCAATCCGCGCCCCCTGCAAAGGCTTTTCCTTCCCATACTTCTCCCGCAATGCGATCAATCCCGGCATTTCATTTTCGGCCAGCATGATCTCTTTGCGGCCGTACTCGGCCAGAGCAATGTCTTTCACTTTGTACGGCAAACGGGTCGTTTCGACCTGCGACACGGTAAATACTCCCTAATCAAGAATCGTTCAAATACAGCAATGGACGCCACACCGCCGTGATAACGAATTCACGGCGTGGGGCAACTGCGCCTGTTCCGCGAAATATCTGCGATACAGACAGGTCCCTTGCAAACCAGAGCCGACGGGGCGGAGCAAACGCTCCCCCATTGTAGCTCGTGACGTTTGCATGATAAATCGATGACTAGTCGAATGTTAGGGGGAGCCGTCGGATTTGCACCGACTTTCTTGCGATTCATTCCAGCAAAGAAAGTTGCTGGCGTGCGTGGTGACAGAATTGTTCGATCAATTTGGGGGCTTTGGTCCCGCGTGGACGCTCGACTCCCGAGGCCACATCGACTCCGTGTGGCTGGCAGATGGAAATGGCTTTGCCAACTGTTTCGGGCCGCAGGCCGCCCGCCAGCATCCAGGGGCCCGCGTGTTGCTTGGACCAACGTGCCAGAACGTGCCAATCCAGACTGGTTCCCTGGCCGCCGAACTGATTCCCGACGTCAGCATCCAGCAGGATTCCGACTCCAAGGTCGACCCATGCCGTCACCGCGGCATCAATCGTCGTGGCTGACAGCGATGAAGTCGGCAGACGAACGGCGCGAAAGACTTCAATGCCTGCAGCCATCAGCTCACCCGCTTGTTGCAGCGTTTCGTCACCATGCAACTGGACAGCCCCCAGCCCCAGCGATTGGACGACCTCCCTGACGGTGCTATTTGGTGTATTGACGAATAATCCAACCGCTTTCAATCCATTCTGCTGGCAAAACTCCGCCAAACGACGTGTCATCCGGTCGTCGGGGGGCAAATAGCGAGCACTGGAAGGCACAAAATTCAATCCAATCGCATCGGCTCCGTGATGAAACGCCGCCGCCAAAGCGAGTTGGTCTCGAATCCCACAGATTTTTATGCGAAATGATGGTGCTGCCATGGACTGATATTAACGATACACGCTATATGACGAAAGCAGCGGCTGGCGATTGTCAGCCTTCCGGCGAGGCATCAGAGAATCTCTACAAATCTTGGACATCGATAGATACATGTGGCGACATCGGTTTCAAGGCTTACAGCGTGCTGCCGTGGTCGTTCTGGCGGTGGTTTTGGCAACATTTACCTGGTCGCTTTCACGCCCCCGCCTACAGCGGGTGCAGGTGGAAAGCCAGGGACGAAGCCAGCAATTCCTGTTGCCAGTTGATAGCATGGAACTGAGGCGACTGCGGGCGGAGCAAAGTCGGCGCGTCGAACGCGAAAGCTTGTGGAAGCCCGACCAATATTATGGTGCACAGTGGAAATTGATCGCAGCGACGCACTATAAGCAACTGGCCATTGATCGACATCAGCACGCTCTGGCCCTGCAGCGGACAAATCCCGACGGAAATCTGAGCGGAAGCATTCTGCAAGCCAAATACCAGCAGGTTGACCCTCGTGAGTACGATCAGGAAATCCCACGCTGGGAACAGCAACGAAAGGCCGCGATGGTTGAGTTTGAAGCCATCGCCCTCTCGCTTCAAAACGCTCGATTACGGCATGCGTCGACGCCGATGTTTCAATTCAGCGGGACGCAGCTAAACTTTCCGCATTCCAGTCAGGTACTGGGAGTTTTTGCGCTGGCGGGCTTGATGGGTTGGTCTACCTTTTCCCTGCAGCGTAAGGTGAGCGACTACTCGCGCAAGGCAGCCATCGTAGGAAATGTCCAGCTTTGGCGCGAAATCTGTGCTCCCGCGACAACTTACGAAATAGTTCCCAGCCTGCCGCAACGCGCTCTGAACCTGCTGTATCAGATTGCCTGGCTGGTTTGTGGGTTCGCGGTTGCAGCGATAGCAGCCATCAGCTTGCGCGGTTGACTTTCCGGGGACTGTTGCACCGGACTATGTTCTGGCCAGCAACCTTTGACTCCGATGGGGCAAGCCCATCGGCGAGGGTCTTGCTTTGGTAACGGTTCGTATGTCCTAACCAGCACTTTGTGGGGACCGCCCGCAACCGGACACCTTGCCGAGCCGTTACAAATGCTCCACAACATCTTGTAATGCGTCGACCAGTTCTCGCATATATGTGAAGCGATCACCGGGGCGTTTCGCTAACGCCCTCAAAATGACGTCGTCAATCGCGGGCGGAATATCCCCACCGGGTGCTCGTTCGCTGGGCGGGGCCAGTTCTTTTCTGCAAATATTGTCAAACGTTTCATCAATCGTGCGTCCCTTGAACGGCTCGCAAAGCGTCAGCATTTCGTAAAGTACGACCCCGGCGCTGAAAATATCAGTTCGTTCATCAATCGAACGATATCCACGCACCTGTTCGGGCGACATGTATAGTGGCGTTCCCGGTCGTGTCCCCTGGTTGGTTAACGTTTGCAGTTGAGAGCTATCCCCGGCCATAGGCAGGGTGCTGCTGCGAATGGGTTGGTTGTCGTCCGCGTGTCCCCAGACTTTGGCAACCCCCCAGTCCAGCAAAACCACCTCGCCAAAATTGCCAACCCAGATATTTTCTGGTTTGAAGTCCCGGTGAATAACGCCGCGCATGTGGGCATAGGCCAGTGCCTGACACGCGGAAATCACTATTTCGATCCGACGGCGCACAGGGTACTCTTGGGCGGTTTTTTCATCTCCTCGAGCGATTCGTTTGAGCGCTTCGAAGAAGTTTTCCCCGGAGATCCGCTTCATCGTGAAATACAGACCCTCCACCAAGTCATCACCGATGTCGTAAACGGGGACCGTATTGGGGTGCTGCAATTGCGCGGTAACCCGCGCTTCCCGCAAAAATCTTCGCCGTTCGGTACGGTCGTTGCGAATTTCGGGAAGTAGGGTTTTAATTGCGACCGTACGACCGATCACCGTGTCGATGCAACTGCGCAGCATCGCATTGGCGCCACGTGCCATGAGGTGAAAATTTTTGTACCTCGCCAGTCCCTTGGGAAGGTTACGTGGCAGGTCCGGGTCAGTCGCGGAAAGAATGATCTCAG
>SLFV01000068.1 GCA_007124075.1 Roseimaritima sp. | reverse complement strand
TTTAGATGCCAACGGTGGATACGATGGTCAGCCATGCGAAGCCGTGACGCTGTCGGCGGGACATGGGACGCATTTATTGCTGGAATACCGGATCGATCCCTCGCGGGTGATCGACGAATTTACCGCCAACCTGTGGGTGCGAGTCGCGCACGACCATGCCCGCGTGGGCGTGCGCGTCCGTTATCCATTCCTGCATGACCCGCAGACGCGCCGTCCCGTCAGTGTCATCGTCTACGGGTCGCAGCACCGACGTCCCGGAAAGTGGGATCGCCTGGCGATTAGCCAACTTCCCCGCCGTCTGCGGGAAAAGGAGTCGGCTTTGCGGGTGGAATTTGGTGGCCAAATCGACCTGCGCGAACCGTTTGTCGACGCTATCGTCGTGGACGTCTACAACCAGGCGGGCGTTTCCACCGTCCGCCTGGATGATCTCAGCGTCGACTATTTGGTGCCCGTCGGAATCACGGCCTCCGCGTCTCGCCCGGCGTTGCTGACGGCAGCCGATTCGGATTCTCAGTTGCCATCAACCGGCTTGCGCACCAATCAACCGGACCAATCGTTTGACGGTCTGCCGATCCCGATCCCCTTTCCCACCGATCGAGTGCTGCGCATCGTTGAACATCGTGACGAGCCACTCAGCTACTTGAAGATGCTGGGATTTGACGCGGTTTTGCTGGCGCGACCCCCAACTGCAGAACTGCTGCGCGAGGCATCGCGGGACCAGATGCTGGTTTATGCACCTCCACCGACGGCACCTCATCCAGAATTGGAAAGCTTGCTGGAGCCGATTGCCGGTTGGTACCTTGGAACCTCACAGGACAAATCGGATTTCAATGACGTGCGCCAGCAACGACAACGCGTGGAAAATTTCCCAGCGCTTTGGCAGCGTCCCTCTTTTGTTGCCCCCGTGGAAGCCTGGGCTGCCTACGCGACACTGGTGCCAGCGTTATGTTACGACCTGCCACCAACGAACCTGGGGTTAAGTAGCACGGAGGAAATCGATTACATTCGCGATGGACGCTCGCGAACCGTGCGTCCAGTCCAAACCGTGATCGGCATCCAGACGTCGCCCCCGCGTGGTCTCCAGCGTCAATGGGATGCGTTTGCCAACCACGTGGGAGCGCCCAGCGTCGATGATTATGGCTGGCATCCCTTGTGGTTGCAGACGATACGAGCGCTGTCGCATTCCCCCCAGGCCATCGTGTTTCGCTCCCGCAATTCGTTGGCCAGCGGATTGGCTGTCGATCAAAAACGCGCGATGGCGGTCGGCTATCTCAACCGCAGCATCGAAGCGATCGGACCGTTTATCGCGAGAACCGTCTCCTCAGGAACCCTTCGCTGCACGGGAGCCAACTACGACGCGACGCGACTCTCTTTGGGTTCGACCGATGTGATCCTCGTGTGCTGTAATAACGCAGGCCCCGCAACGGTGCTGGCCGGAGACGGGGCGGTGCTGGAGGTGCAGCTTCCTCCGGCGTTTGCCAATCGTGTTGGCTGGAGAATCAGCGCGATGACGGCCGAGCGGCTGGAGATCAGCTCCCAGCCGCAGGGGCCGATCGCACAAATCGTCTCCCCCGACATGGTGGAGATTTTGATTGTTTCAACCGATACGACGCTGGGCCCTCAGCTTGCCAACAGCTTGGCAAGGCTGGCTCGACCGGCCGCATTGGACCGCTGGCAACTAACAACCGAATCGCTAATGCAAACGCGTCTGGACTGGGACAACGCGGCCGCGGCGGGACTGGTTGATCGTGCGGCCAGGCCGACACCCTGGCTGGTTCGCGCAGCCAACACCCTATCCGAAGGCGAACCGATGTACCGGTCCGGCGATAGTGCCGCGACGATTCGCCAGGCTCGACGCGCCGATGCCTGGACCCAGCGTTCCCGTGATGCATTGTTGGTGGCAATGCAGCCGCGACAACCGATTCGCCAGCAATTCCCGACACTGTTGGGCCCCGGCGCGGTACACTTGCATGTGGCAATGTTGGCGGAATTGCAAACTGGCCAATGGTCTCGCAACCTTTTGCCATCGGACAGCTTTGATTCTCCGGAGCAGATGCAACGGACAGGCTGGAGTCATGACCAGCGAAGCGACGCAGGTGCGCAGGTGCATGTCGGCTTGCTGCGTCAGCCAGGTAACGACCCGGAGGCGTTTTTGCAGGTCGAGGTGGTCGCCAATGCGGGGAACCGGTTGAAGGGCGGCTACGCTGGCACGACGGTGCGAGTCCGATCGCCGGTGTGCCAGGTTCCCACCGGTTCGCTGCTGCGGTACCGCTGTCGAATCCGCACGCTTGGTTTCGGGGGACCGTTTCAGGGCGTGTTAATTTATGATGTCGCGTCAGGATCGGAATTGGGCATGCTGACGCGCAGTGCTGACGACTGGCAGACGGTCGAAATCTTCCGACGCGTGTTGGGGGAGAACGCGCAGTTGAGTTTCGAAGTCATTGGGGCGGGCGAAGTCTTGATCCGCGATGTGAACGTGCAGGTTTGGGATGAGACCCCGCAGGACCCGGTCCGCTTGCGCCCCTTATCTGCCGCCGGAGCCAACGTCGGCGTT
>SLFV01000266.1 GCA_007124075.1 Roseimaritima sp. | reverse complement strand
TTCCAAACGCCAGTGCCCCGAACGCTCCATGGGTCGCGGTATGACTGTCACCGCATACAATCGTCATGCCCGGTTGGGTGTAGCCATTCTCCGGACCGATCACGTGCACGATGCCCTGACGAACATCGTGAATGTCAAAGAGCTCGATCCCAAATTCCTGACAGTTCTTTCGCAGCGTCTCAATTTGCTTCTTCGAAATGGGGTCGGCAATTGGCAAGCTTCGATCGGTGGTGGGGACATTGTGATCCGGAGTCGCAATGGTTCGTTCGGGTCGACGGACGCAGCGCCCACCTAGTCGCAATCCCTCGAATGCTTGTGGGCTGGTCACCTCATGCACCAAATGCAAGTCGATGTACAGGATCGCCTGCTGCCCTGGTTCGGCGTGCACGACATGGCTATCCCAGATTTTCTCGAACATCGTCCGTGGCGAAGTCGCGTTAGCTACAGGATTTGTCATTGAAAACTAAGTCAAAACGTGAAGGTGGATGTGAATGAAAACCAGGTTTTGGAGAAAGTGTAATCGGCTGAACCCCTGAGGTTCACCCCGTCCGACGACGGCCACCGAGGTCATCTTAATGCGGCAGGGCAGCAAACCATAGGGTCGGACCACCAGCAATGGGCAAGAACCGGATCTTTTTTTAGCCGACGAACCGCGACCGGAAACACTGCGTTCGTCAGCCGTTCGCCCCGTCCTTGACTGCGACACAGGGGGCAACGAATCTCACACATGCTGTCCAGCGGTTATGCAAGGCTTGTAGAAATGCGGTAATTCTTGGTACAATTAGGGCTCTACTGGCAGCATGCTCGCCGCTTTCTGCCTCCCGCCCCAAGCCTCCCCCTGCGTCCATGAATCAGCTTACCACGTCTCAATTTGCGGTCCTCATTTGCAACTGCGTAGTGTTTTGCTGCGTAAACCTTATCGGCTCGGACCTGAGGTCCGAAGAAGCGGAAAAAACGGTCGCGGCGATGTGGAGTCATACGGGACAAGGACTAATTAAGTCGCATTGCCTGGACTGCCACAACGAATCGTACAACGAAGCCGAGGTCGACCTGTCGGGATTCGCGGACGTTGGTCGCATCAGCGGAGATCAACGACTTTGGCAACGCGTCGTGAACATCGTTAAGTTCGGGGCGATGCCGCCAGCCGATGCTGAAATGCTGGACGATGACCAGCGGGCCAAATTGGTTGACAGTTTGGAACAAGTCCTGCATTTTGCAGCCTGCAACGTCACGCCACAGCCAGGCAAGGTCACCGCGAGGCGATTAAACCGAGCCGAATACGATAATACCGTCAGCGACCTGTTTGGGTTTCCGATCCGCGTCAGCGATACGTTTCCGTCGGACGAGGTCGGAGCGGGATTCGATAACAACGCGGATGTCTTGTCGATTCCACCTATGCTTTTCGAAAAATACATGTCGGCGGCAGAGGAGGTGGCCCAGAAAGTGATTTTTGACCCGCGCGGGATTGATCGCAGTCCCATCGAAAACGCTAGCGATCAAATTATCACCGAAGGTGATGCCTGGGTGGGCAGCTTCACGCAACATTTCATGGCCGCCGAGACGTTTGCGTGGACTGAAATCAAAGTGCCCTACACGGGACGTTATAAAATCGACTTTCATGGTGGTGCGTTTGCCGAGGACCAACAGGTAACGATCGGCGTGTTCGATGCGGATGGAATCCTGCTGCACGCCAGCAAATTCAAATATTTTGGCGGTGGTGGCGGCAGTCAGCGTGACACGTTTCGTCTGGAATTACCCAAGGGGTTAAGCCGGTTTCTGTTCGCATTGTTGCCTGAAGACCAGGAGTTCGAACCGGGCGTGACGCGTTTTGCGAATCTTGATCAATTGGACGGCAAAAGGATCGCAGCCGGTCGCCAGGCGATCGGAAGAAGGCTGACCATCGAACGCAACTTGGACAAACACCCGATTGCGTTTATGGTCCGGAAGTTATCGGTCACCGGTCCGGAGGGGAATCCCCCCGAACTAATCCCAGCTAGCCATCACAAGATTCTGATAACGACGCCCGATCGCAAGGTCTCGGTTGGCAAGGCAGCGCGTGAATGCCTAAAGCCGTTGCTTCGTCGTGCTTTTCGCAGTCCCGTCGACGATGCGACGATCGACAAGTACGCGAAATTGGCGGAGATGGCACACGGTCGAGAAGGCTCATTTGAAGCCGCGATGCGAGTCGCCGTCAGTGCAATTTTGGTTTCACCCAGATTTCTGTTCCGGGTAGAAGTTCCTCCTGATGGTTCTTCCCAGGATCGTCCCACGGGCGTAATTGCATTGACCGATCATCAGCTTGCCAGCCGACTGTCGTATTTTCTGTGGAGCAGCATGCCCGATGAGGAATTGCTGCAGTTGGCCGACGAAGGACAGCTTGCTGATGAATCCGTTTTGAAGAAACAAGTCCTGCGAATGCTGGGCGACCCTCGGTCGTCGGCTTTGGCAACCAACTTTGCGGCCCAATGGTTGGGGCTGCGGATTCTGGATGAGTTCGAACCAGACAAAACACGTTATCCCGAGTTCGACGAGGAACTGCGATCGGCAATGCAGCAG
>SLFV01000262.1 GCA_007124075.1 Roseimaritima sp. | reverse complement strand
CCAGCCGACTAGGTAGCTGACATTCATGTTCTGAAACAAAATCCCCAGCACAATGGCGGTCGTCCCCACGACCACGGCGGCGATTTTTGCAATTCGGACCTGTTGGTAATCATGCATCCGAATACCACAATAGCCACACAACAAATCGTGAGCGACCGCGCCGCTGGATGCCAGGATCAAACCACTGACGGTCCCCAAAACCGTAGTGAAGGCAATCGCGGAGATTATCGCGAATAATACCGGGCTGAGGCTGCGAGCCAATAGAGGCGCAGCCATGTTGTCGGATTGCAAATCCAGCGCACCACTGGTCATCGCCCCCAGGCCCATGTATAGCGTCAGCACGTAGAAACAACCAATACTACCGATCCCAACAATCGTGCTTTTCCGGGCCGCCGCTTCGTCCTTGACAGTGTAGTAACGTATCAGGATATGGGGCAGCGACGCGGTTCCGCAAAACAACGCCAGCATCAGCGACAAAAAATTGATTCGATCCAAAACCCGCTGCTTGGGATCGGAACCGCCACGGATACCCGAAAAAACCGGATGTTCTCCCGGACGCAGGATCTGTTGGCCGGCGGTCGGTTGCTGATAGTAGACCGTGGTCGTCTGGCCATCGTCGTGGCGAACAAAACGCTGTTTCCACAGCACGACCTCACTATCCAACAGCGTGTTTAGGAACCGCAATGGGCCCAGCGGTCCCGTACGTTGCTGACCGTCAGGCAATTGACTGACATGGCCGACCGGATGCAACAAACGTTCCCCCGTACCGCTGCCGAGCGGAAGTCCCCCAACCCTTTTTCCATGCGGTCCCTGCGAAACCGCTTGTGCTTGGATCAGGAACACGCCGTCCGCCGCTTCTTCAACACTGTAAATCGAATACCCCCCCGCAGCATCGGCCAGCCGTACAAACGGTTGGTCCTCCCAACCATCATCGTTAGGCAACACCGGCATTCCCAGCAGTTCGGAGGCCTCCCAGGGCGCCCCCGGAAAAGGACCAAGCACCTCAAAAACGTGACCATCCTGACCGCTGCCGGCAACGTGAAACCCGCGAGCCAAAACCAGGGCTGTTAACACCAAGCTGAAGACGACCAGCAACGAGCCTTTTAAAAACTGCACCCACGTCGTCGAAACCATGCCCGCAGTGATGACGATTAGAATCACCACTGTCCCAACCATCACGACGCCGACCCAGTAGGACAACCCCAGTAATGGCTGGATCAACGTTCCCGCGCCGACCATCTGCGGAATCAGGTAAAACAGGCTGACCACCAACGTGCTGATCCCGACGGCCAATTTAATGCCTGGAGAATTGAATCGCGAGTCCAAGGCGTCGGCAAATGTGAACTTGCCCAGCCGTTTCATGGGTTCGGCAATTACAAACAAGGCCACGATCCAGCCCGCTAAGTAGCCGATCGAGTACAAAAATCCGTCATACCCATAACTGGCAATCATCCCACAGATACCCAGGAACGAGGCCGCCGACAGGTAATCCCCTGCAAAGGCGATACCATTGACGAACCAGGGTATTTGGCCGTGGGCGGCAAAAAAACCGGCGGACGAAGTCGTTTTTCGCCCCATCCAAAAACTGATGCCAACGGTGAGCAACACGAAAGTCAAGAAGATCGCAAACGTCGCAACCGAAAAGTCATAGATCATTCTGCCTGCTCCGTTGGCTGGTGCGTGGAACGACAGGCAAGTCCGTAAATCAATGCCAACACGAACGCAGCAAGGATCAAGCCAAACCCGTACAGGATGGCAAGGTTGCTGCCACCCCACGGCCTTTGGTCCATTACGGTAGGAGCAAACGCGGACAATAGCACGAACCCCAGATACAAACCGGAGTAAATGAGAAACAGGACCAAGCCCAGACGCTGGTTAAAGCGACGATTATCGGCAACACTCATGGTTTAACCGCCATAAACAGAAAACAAAGGCACGCTGTTGCGCAAGCGTGATGCCAAAGATTAACGTATTTTGGCAGCGTGCGTGACGTCTGAAACAACGCCCGATCAGCCATCCTGCTCCTTGATTTTGATTCGCTATCGCGATTTAGTGCTATGTCTCGCCAACAACGTTACGACCGTCAAATCCGTTTCCCCGCCATTGGCAAAGCCGGCCAACAGCGACTGTCTGCCGCCACCGTCGCGATCCTGGGCTGCGGGGCCTTGGGCAGCGTGGCAGCCGAAATCTTGGCTCGGGCGGGCGTGGGGCGACTGACGTTGATCGATCGTGACACGGTGGAATGGTCAAACCTGCAGCGGCAGTCACTGTATACCGAGGCGGACGCGCACGTGGGGCGCGCGAAAGCCGACGCAGCGGCTGAGCGGTTGCGGCGGATCAATTCAGACATCGACATCCAGCCGCACGTCGTGGATGTAACGGCGGATACCATCGGATCGATGCTCTCCGGAACGTCGTTGGTTATAGATGGAAGCGACAACTTTGGCATCCGCTTTCTGCTGAATGATTACTCGCTAGAAACCCGCTTGCCCTGGGTGCATGGGGGCTGCGTGGGTGCGACGGGTCAAGCTACATTTTTGACCGGTCGGGGACAGCCATGTTTTCGTTGCTTGATCCCCGAACCGCCGCCAGCGGCAGCGCAGCAGACTTGCGATACCGTCGGCGTGGTCGGAGCCGCAACCCATCTGGTTGCCAGTTTGCAGGCGATGTTGGCGATTCGCTTTCTAAGTGCGATGCCCGATGCCCGCGATGTTGGCAACAATGGCCCTGACGACAACGGGGAGGTGGACAACAGCACCTCGGGTCAGTTTCATGGCGTTGACAGTGCGGTCTATTCGATGGACCTTTGGGGCGGGCGTTTCCGCCGTTACGAGATTGCGTCCATGCACTGCAAGGCCTGCCAGCAGGGAAAACGCGATTTCCTGCATGGCAATGCCGCCGCCGCTGGCGATCAATCCACGGTCTTGTGTGGACGCAACGCGGTGCAGATCGCTGCCAGCGGAACCAAGATCGATCTGGAGCGGGTCGGTCGTCAATGGAGCGAACTGGGAAGAGTCGACCAAAACGCGTTCTTTGTCCGTTTGCATCTCGCTGCCGAAGCGACCGGCAGCGAGGTGGTCACCGAATCACGGACATTGACCCTATTCCGCGATGGCCGAGCGGTGATTGCGGGAACCGACGATCTGTCGGTCGCTCGGTCGCTTTACGCACGCTACGTTGGGGGGTAACCCAGGGCCGTGTTTCACTCCCCGCAGCGTGAGCCAGGATTTTTGCGGCTGCCCCCGTACCTGACTGGCGCGTTACGAACCATTGGGGCTGGCGGGCTGCACCGACCGGCAGGACACGCCCGGGACCGGCGATCAAGGTCGTAGACGGCAGGCGGCCAGCCGTTAAACTTTAGACGGTGCAAAAGGTGGCGGGAACGCTACGTGTGCCGTCCGCCAAGCGTCAAGGAGTTTTGCCTTTTGCGGGTCGCCGCACATGGAATGTCGCTACTATTTTGCTTCATAGATCGATATTGTTGTTAAACTAGTGGTTTGCGAACGATTAATACTTAGGGTACTGGCCAGAATTCCGCTCACTTGGGGAATTATAACGCTCTCCACTACGGACCAACCCTAGTTTTTGGATGTCCCAGACCACTAGAGTTCGTCTTAGGGTTACGCCTTCGCCCTCACTGCCCCTCTTCTATTCTGCCGACCCCTATGCTTCGTTCGCGACTTGGCCCGATCGCGCTGGAAACTCCGCTAGGTGATCGGCACCAGTCCGGCAGCTATTGGCGTTCGGTGCATTTGCAGCAGCGGAAGCAGTTAGCGATCAAAATTTTCTCGTTGCCGTTTGGAGGAACCCCCGAAGCTCGGCAGGAGCTGATCGAGGAATGGGAGAAGCTGAAGAAGCTCCGCCACACGACAATCGCACGCTGTTACGGGGGCGGATTCGAGGGCAACGATGCTTATCTGGCCTACGAGTTCATCGACGGTCCATCACTGGAAGAACAGGTCGATCAACGCGGACGTTTGGCGTGGCAAATGGTCCTGGACCTTGCTGAATCGCTGGCCGAGGCGCTCCACTACGCGCATCAACGTGGCGTCATCCACGGTCAACTGGAACCCAGCCAGATCCGCCTAGCGGGTCTATCCCCGGTTATCGTTGACTTTCGGTACCAGCGGACGACGACCGCCTTTCGCTCGCGACGCCCGCCAGCGATGGAGGACTTTGCCTATCGTGCCCCCGAGTTGGTGGCGGGTTCAACCGATTTGAACCCGAAAGTCGATCTGTATTCGGTCGGCGCAATCCTGTTTTTTGCGTTGACGGGTCGTCCGCCGATTCAGGGTGATACCCCGGAAGAAATGGCGTTGAATGCCGAACAGCAAATCCCACCGCAGGTCGCACAGGAAGTCTTGGATTGTCCCACGTTTCTGAGCGTGCTGGTAGAACAGCTATTACGCAAGGATCCAGTGAAACGCCCCCATTCGGCCGAAGCCCTCCTGCTGGCGGTCAGGGAGGTGCGTCGCAGAGCCACCTCGGGGGCCAGTGTCATCGAACATGTTTCGGCGGGCTTCAGTCCCCTCAAAATCCAGGCCGATACCAAGGAGGCCCGTGATTTACTGGGACGGGCGGAACAGGAGCTAAAGCCGCCGCGGCCGGTTCGTACTGCATTTTGGGAAAGCCCGGTTTTTTTGGGCGCGGTCTTGGCGAGTTTGATTGGCGTGGTTGTCTGGGCTCTGTGGCCGCCGGGACAAGATGACATGCGTTTGAAAGCCGAAAAGCTCCTTGCCGGGGGCAGTCGTAGCGAACTGATTCAAGCAAAGCTGCAGTATCTGGAACCACTGCAACGCCGATTCCCCGAAGGTCCGCACGCATCTTGGGCGGCGGAACAGATTGAAGGGGTGGAAATGGTGGAAGCCGAACATGCCTTGCAGGTACGCTTGCGAAAAGGATTAAAGCTGCGCGGCGAAGGGGAGCGGTTGTATGCCCAAGCCCAGCGTTACGAGCAGTTCGGTGATCCCGCCTCGGCAATTGAAAAATACCGGAGCATGGCCACTATTCTGGACGATGTCCCTGAACATCGCGTTTATGTAAACTTAGCGAGGCGACAGATTGCCGACATCGAATCGCGTGGTATCCAGAACGACGCGGCTCAAAAATTGGTGGAAAAACGCCTGGCCGAAGCTGACGATTTAATGCGTGTTGGCAAGGTTTCTGATGCGCGTGAGATTTGGAAAAGTATCATCGAACTGTACGATGGCAACGCCGCTTTTCGTGCGCAGGTGCAGGTTGCTGCCGGTCGCTTGGATGAACACCGTAATCGTTAGCTTTGCCAGATGAAACTGGCAGAAAGTTGTATGACTGAACCAGCGCTGCCAGCCGAACTTCAGGATCCGATTGATCATGCCGTCCGCATTCTACGTATGGGAGGGTTGGTCGCCTTTCCGACGGAAACCGTGTACGGCCTGGGGGCTGACGCGATGCAGCCCTCAGCGGTCGCAAAAATTTTTGCCGCGAAAAACCGCCCACCGTCACACCCGCTGATCGTGCATCTGGCAGCACCTGACCAGTTACGTGATTGGGTCGGGACGGTCCCTGACCAAGCCAAAGTGTTGGCAACCAAATTCTGGCCAGGACCGTTGACAATGATTTTGGAAAAGCACCCCCGCGTCCCGCTACTTGTAACCGGCGGCGGAGGCTCCGTGGGTATCCGCATTCCCAGCCACCCCGTCGCCCGCGAGCTGTTACAACGATTTGGTGGTGGGGTCGCGGCCCCCTCCGCCAATCCGTTCAGTCGGGTTAGCGCCACGCTGGCCAGTCACGTCCGCCGCGATCTAGGAGACCGTGTCGATCTGGTTCTGGAGGGTGACGGCTGTGACATTGGAATCGAATCGACCATCGTCGACCTGTGCCAATCCCCGCCGGTGATCTTGCGACTGGGAGCCATCACGCAACAGGAGCTGGAACAAACACTTGGATTTTCGGTTGGCCGAATCAATCGCAGGTCAACCGCCAGTCCGGGGCAACATCCGGTCCACTATTCACCCCGAGCGGAAACGCGAATTGTGGCGACCGATCAATTGGCCATTCAAGCCGCAGCGGCGGCGGCGGCGGGCCAGCGAGTTGTCGTGTTATCGCGATCGCCAGCACCGCTGAAAACCTTTGATTTTACTTGGTGGCAACTTCCGGAGGACTTGGCCGCAGTCGCACGGCAGTTGTACCGACGCTTGCATGAAATTGATGCGCACGGATTCGAATTATTACTGTTGGACCTTCCTGCCGACGAGGGCATTGGTGCGGCGCTGCGTGACCGATTGACGCGGGCTGCGGGCAACTCCACCGTCAGGTCGACTTGAAGTGGGGACTGGAACATCAATGCTACTGGCTGATAAACTCTGCAAAACGTTTCCCTTGGAGCAGGGGGAAGTCAAAGCCGTTCGAGACCTTTCGCTGCGGGTCGGACCTGGCGAGGTTTACGGTTTGATGGGCCCCAACGGTGCGGGCAAAACCACGACCTTGCGAATGATCCTGGGGTTATTGTCCCCCGACAGTGGTTATGCCGAAATTGCTGGCTTTCGAACCTCCCAAACACCGCGGGAGGTGAAAGCCCGGATCGGATTTGTCTCTGCCGGGGACGGTGTCTACAGTTGGCTGACGGTTCGCGAAATGCTGCTGTACTTCGCCGATTTATATGCCGTCCCCGCTCGCCAAGCGGCCGAGCGTCTGGAGCAACTAGCGATACTGATGGACATTTCTGGTTTGCTGGACCGACGCGCCGGTGCGCTCAGCACCGGTCAACGCCAGCGCGTGACGCTGGTACGCGGCCTCATTCATGACCCGCCTGTCATCCTGCTGGATGAACCGACGCGCGGGCTGGATGTGGTCGGCAGCCAAACCATCTTTCGCTACATCGCCCACCTGCGTTCGCTGGGTAAAGCGGTGATTGTCTGCACCCATCGGTTAGACGAGGCGGAGCGTCTGTGCGATCGCTTTGGTTTGCTGCACCAAGGTCAACTGCGATATGAAGGGACGCTGACCGAACTACGCCAGCAATCGGGACGAAATTCTTTGGTCGAGGTATTTGTTGATTTACTGGATCAATCGTCAGCGGAAAGGTTCACCCGGAAGGCGGTTACCTGATGGCACCATCACTGCCTCGGATCGTCCGTCTATGTCGCAAGGAGTTGCGTGAGACGTTACGTGATCGCAGGACGATTATCACGCTGCTGCTAATGCCGCTGCTGATCTATCCACTGCTTAGTATGACCCTGAACCGATTTTTGCTGACCAGCGCATCTGGTGACGCTGACAGCGAAACGGTCTTTATCGTTGATTCGCTACGGGAAAGCGATTTGGAATTCCTGCAGTTACTCCTGGAGGATCCTCGTAGTTCGCCTCCCCAATCCATCATTGCGGCCGCAGGCGACGCTGCTCCCGCAAAGTTTGCGTCACCGACCGATCGGGACGGATCGGCGTTGGAGCATTTGCGTGCTGGTCGTCTGGATGTCGTGGTCGCTTTGGCGGGCGACGAAACCCCGGAACTGACTTTTTTTGCTAACGCCGGTTCCGAACGCAGTCAACAGGCTAGGCGGATTCTGATCGAGCGGGTTCAGTGGTACAACGCATCCGTCATGCAACAGCAACTGCAACAAGTTCGCGGCCAAATGGTCTTGCCAGCGGTGCGCATCGAGGTGGAAACCATCGTAGGTGAAGCCGAAACGCAGCTGCTAGCAACCATGATTCCTTTGATTCTGGTGTTGATGACGATCACGGGCGCTGTCTATCCGGCGATTGACTTGACAGCAGGTGAACGAGAACGCGGCACGATCGAAGCGGTAATGGCATCGCCCGTCTCTCGCAGCAGCATTCTGGTCGCGAAATATTGCGCAGTGGTGACGGTCGCAATGCTGACCGCGATTGTAAACCTTGCCGCAATGTTTATTACGCTGCGATTGGGGGGGTTGCTCCCTTTGCTGTTGGGACCCGATGCGTTGTTTCCGTGGTTCCAAATCCTACAAATCTTGGGGCTACTGGTCCTGTTTAGTGGTTTCTTTTCAGCGATTTTGTTGGCTCTGACCAGTTTTGCTCGCAGCTTCAAAGAGGCTCAGGCGTATCTCATTCCGCTGATGTTGCTGTCGCTTGGACCGGGCATCCTTTCGTTACTGCCGGGGATCTCCTTGGCAGGGCCCTTGGCCGTAACGCCACTGATCAACATCGTCCTATTAACGCGCGAGGTTCTGACGGGGGAAGCGGCGGTCGGGCCCGCAATCGCCGCAATCCTGTCAACCCTTGTGTATTCCGCTGCTGGCATTTCGATTGCTGCCCGGCTGTTTGGTTCGGATGCGGTCCTGCGCGGCAGCGAATTTTCGGTACGATCCTTTTTTTCGCGTCCCGAGAAACCGCAGGCGGTACCGACGGTCACCGCGGCCATGCTGACCCTGGCGATTTTATTTCCGCTGTATTTCACCATCTCTAATTTGTTGCAAGAGTATGCACCTGAAGCGATGTCAGATCGGCTGCGACTGAACGCCGGCAGTTTGCTGTTGCTCTTTGGTGGTTTGCCCGCCGTGGTTGCTTGGCTGTCTCGGAATGCTTGGCAATCGACCTTCCGCCTGTATCGCCCGAGGATTGGATCCTTGATCGGAGCCGTTCTCATGGGGCTGGGGTTGTGGGCATTTGCGTTTGAAGCGGTTTTGTGGGCCAAGACGATTGGAATCGGCAGCTTGGATGCCGGGACTGTTGCCGCAGCCAGCGAAGCTAAATCACGACTGCAAGAATTGTCACCCTGGCTGCTGCTGGCGGTGTTTGCGTTGGCACCCGGGGTGATTGAGGAGTGGTGCTTTCGGGGATTCTTGTTTTCCGCCTTGTTGCCGCGACTGCACCCTTGGCAGGCGATTGGCGGGGCGGCGCTGATGTTTGGTTTATTTCATATGCTGACCGGCAGCGTGCTGCACATCGAACGTTTGCTACCGTCGACGTTTATTGGCTTTTTTTTGGGCTGGACTGTTTGGCGTAGCGGTTCAATCTTTCCTGCGATGGCGTTGCATTTTACCCATGACGCGTTGTTGCTACTGATCATGCGTTATGAATCTAAATTGCAGGCATCTGGCTGGGACATCGACAATGCGTCCCACCTGCCCGTAACCCTACTGGTCATGGCGATGCTGCTGGTTCTGGCTGGAATTGCGATGGTGCACTGGAGCACGAAGGCAGCGAATTAAAATGTTTGGGATCTTGAACTGCGCGAAACCGTCGGGAATCACGTCGCGTGATTTGGTCAATCTGGTGCAGCGACGGATCCGTCCCGTCAAGGTCGGGCATGCTGGGACGTTGGACCCGTTGGCCACTGGCGTGCTATTGCTACCCGTGGGGGCGGCCGTTCGGTTGACCAGCTACCTGCATCAACTGCCCAAAACCTACGTGGCAACGTTTCGGCTGGGATGCCACACGCCGTCGGGTGATCTGGAGACCGAACCCGTCCCCGAGGAATCGCCAGTGGTCCCGAGTGCGACCGAATTGTTGCGACACATCGGGCGCATGCAGGGGCTGATCCAGCAGGTTCCTCCCGCCTATTCTGCAGTGCGGGTTGCGGGGCAGCGGGCGTACCGACTGGCAAGGGAGGGAGCGAAAGTCGCGTTGCCGCCCAGGACGGTGTTCATCCATCAGATCGAAGTCGTCACGTACGACTATCCGCAGCTTGGCTTGCGAATTGTTTGTGGTTCAGGCACTTACATCCGCAGCGTCGGTGTTGATCTGGCAGCCGCATGCGGTACCGGTGCCGTAATGACCCAATTGACTCGCACCGCAATTGGCCCGTTTTGGCTGGAACACGCAGTCGACCCGGAAGCGTTGCAGAATGATCCGCTGGAATCTCACCTCCAGCCTGCCGCCAGCGGCTTGCCCCACCTGCCCCGTATCCAGCCAAGTCCCCCGCTGCTGCGGCGAATCATGCAGGGGCAAGTCGTCAAAATGACGGATGCCCCGGCGCATTGCGATCAAACCGGGGGCCCTGAAACGATGGTGTTG
>SLFV01000317.1 GCA_007124075.1 Roseimaritima sp. | reverse complement strand
CTTCAAGGATTTGATTGACGCTATTCATAGCAGACCTCCCGTATCTGACTCTGCCGAGGGTCTGACAAATTCGACCTCGGCGTCAGTCACCTCGAAATAGATGCTCTCCTGCTTCAGCAAACGAGCAACGCTGCCTGCCAACTTCCGCACATCGTCCACGCGTTGCGGGTCAACAGCGATCCAGACCTTGAGCGAGTGGTCGCTCGCCAAGGAACCATCATCCATTCTGTAGACGCCGTCGCAGTAACCGTCGATCGTATGACCATCGAATGCTTCGTCAATGCTTCGAAGGATGCCGGAGATCACACTGGCGGGCACCTCGCTGCCATCGTTGTAACTTGTCGGCAACAAGAGAATGCATTTCTTAAGCTTCATCCTGTGATACCACCTGTAGTATTATAGCACTGCCGATGAGGCCGGGTCAACATGCTGCAAAAGGTTCTGTAAATCGTCGCAAGTGTTTACCTGCAAGCAAGTTAGGAGTCTGTTCGGTGTCAAATCCTCCGTTTCTGGAACAAAACCCGACAAGAATCTACCTTCGGTCCAACGAGGTCGCAACGGTAACTTACCCACTTCTGGACGGTAGTTTGGCCGGCCATCGAGTGGATATTGCATCACAGCACGTCTGACGGGGTACAAGCCAATGGGTAAGACACCCGTGATTTCCAAAGTAAGGCCCCCCTGAAAGTGCTGCATGCGATGGGCTCGGAAAAGATGCTGTACTGCGCAAAAGCAATCCGGACGTCCCCAAGGATTCCGCGACAAGGGCCAACTGAGCCCGATCCGGGTGCGTTGGTCGGCCGGAGCGGGCAAGTGGATCATCGTGGCCGGCCAGCGCCGCTGGCGAGCCACGGAGCGGGCCGGATTGACAACCATCGACTGCTATTTCCACGAACAAGCCTTGTCGGAGTCGCAGATTCTGGAAGAGCAACTGATCGAGAATTGCCTGCGGGAGGATCTCCAGCCGCTGGAAGAGGCCAAGGCGCTTGAGAAACTGATGGACCGTCTGCGGGTTGAGTTGCCCATAAAAGATCGACGCCCCGCGTCTAACAACAGGAGCGGACCACCTCGTTGGTAGCGGTCTGTTAGCAAACAGAGTTCCAACGCAGTCGGCGCGACAGAACGTCGAAAAAAGAAACCAGAGCACACCAGTATGGTTGTATCCGCACGCATCAATAGTTGAAATCTCGATGAACCAATAAACGTTAACCCAAGAGCTGAGATAAAACCAGACCCCCCAGAAAAACGGTATGCGACAAAAACACCAAACAGGGCCAGGATGTCCATTTGTGATTGTACCAAATCGGGTGCCGCCCTCAAGCTTGAATGGGTGCCTGCAGCTTTTGGAATTTTACGTGTGGGCGATGATCTACTTTCTACGTCGAGCCCAATGATCGGTCGCGCGAGGAATCACAACGAAGCGTCACGAACAGGATCTCCCATGCGGGGCACCACCAGAAGCACCGGAAAGCGGCCTATTGCGGATTTCCACGGCGCCACCGCTCGGATAGAATCTCGTGTGGGCACAGTGGCCTTTGCTTTCGCGGTTCAGTTCAACAGGCTGTTGTCTGGTGCGCTCTCGCGACTAGCAGCAGTGCCACGTACGCGGACAGCGAAGAGCGAGGTGAGACATGCACGCTTCGAAGTTCAACAGAGACTCCATGGCGGATTGGTACGCCCGGCAACACGTCACGACGGATCCTGGGATTCGCTTCGTTTTCTATCTCCCCACAAACGCTCCGGAGCGGGAGATACGGCTGATCGAGATTAACGAACTGGTCGCCGACAGGAGCGATGACGCCCTTGAGCCAATTGATTTTGGCGTTGATCGCGGGATGGAAAACGAACACACGTTGCTGGTCCTTGACGTGACACCAGGCCAGTGGCAGCGGATTCGGCAATCGTTGCTGCCACTGCCACCGAGCTGGTCGTTGGAACATGCAAAGAGGCTGCCCCGAGGAAAGAAATGAATCCTTACCAAGAACTCTGGTGGCGCCAGGCAAAATCGGATCTGAGTGTCTTGGTTTCGCTTCGTGGCAATGGTGCCGCCCCGAAGGACTCACGCTGTGTTTGTCCAATTCCTGCGAAGCTTGGGCGGGGTTCCTCAGACCCAGCGTCAGCGAATCACCGACGCACTTGGGTTTGGTCGATTTGCGGATCTCCAGAATTGGCTCCGCGAAGTGTTGCCTTTGGCATACGAGCTGCAAAGCTTGGCTCCCTCGCTTGCGCAAGATGGACCGAATCCAGAGTATCCATGGCCGCAAATCGCACCTCAGTTCGCACCTGTATCGTTTGAATTTGACCTATGGACCAAGCTCACCAACTCGGGACGGGGCCGCCAATTGATGCAGGTGATTCGGCGTGCGGTGGACAAGTTTCCTTCCTATGGCTGAGGCAGGATGAGGCAGGACAGGCAATTCAGACCGTCTTTCCCCGATTGCAGCACCTGCCAAACCGGCCAAATTGACGCCAGCCGATCATCGTCGAGGATGTCATCGTAGATCGGGGCGTGACTGTCAGAATTCGTGTGTCTCCAGCACGCGTTTCCCCAACCTGTTGCGGGT
>SLFV01000285.1 GCA_007124075.1 Roseimaritima sp. | reverse complement strand
GCATTCGACGATTTTGGCGGATGATTCACAGGGAACGCGTAGTTGCCGATCGAAAAAAGGGTTCTGACCCTTTGGAGCCCTCACGGTAGCACGGGGAAATCGAGAGGTCGGAGAGGGTCAGCCCCCTTTTCAACAAGCTCCTAGGGGATCGCCCTGATAGGCGTTTTATACACATCGTTTTCCATGATTTCTGACGTTCACGCCCGTGCCTGGCTGCTTGGTCGACTATTTGGCGTAGTGACTTTGTTCCTGCCTTCGCTGGGGTGTGACGGTGGCCTGGAGATCGGCGGGGACGATGTTTCTGTTCTGGAAGCATATGGACGCACCATGGGGACGACCTATATGGTGAAGATCGCTTCCCCTCCGGACCAATTTCCTGAAGATTGGAAAACACAGATCGATCGCGAACTGCGATTGGTCAACGATCAGATGTCGACCTACTTGACTTCTTCCGAACTAAGCAGGTTTAACGCTTCGGAATCAACCGATTGGTTTTCAGTTTCCCCGGAAACTGCGTCAGTGGTGCAAACAGCGAAAGACATCCACACGGCCAGTGTGGGTGCATTTGATGTGACCGTAGGGCCGATCGTGAACCTGTGGAGTTTTGGTCCAGAAAAGCGGAGTCGTTCGGTTCCTAATCAGGCTGAGATTGATCGTCGGCTTCGATTGGTCGACTCCGCCGCGATCGAGGTGCGGGTTGACCCTCCTGCGATCCGGAAGCGAATTCCCGGCCAATACATTGATCTTTCAGCGATCGCAAAGGGACATGGAGTCGACCGCGTTGTTCAGTTGCTAGAGGGACTTGGGTGCGAGAACTTATTTGTCGAAATTGGCGGGGATTTGCGCGTAACCGGCCGACGCGGCTCGCGGCTTTGGACAGTCGGGGTGCAGAAACCAGATGGTCGATCATTGGATTTGATACTGGCGGTTCCGCTGGAGGATGCCGCGTTGGCAACCTCGGGCGATTACCGCAACTACTTCCAAGAAAACGGGCAGCGTTTTTCTCATACCATTGACCCGCGGACGGGAACTCCGATTCAGAATACACTTGCATCGGTTTCGGTGATCGCGGAAAATTGCATGCTAGCGGATGCATGGGCTACCGCAATCAATGTTTTGGGCCCCGACCAAGGAATGGAATTTGCAGCTTCCAACGATTTGGATGTGCTTCTGATCATCAGAGAGGAAGATCGATTTGTGACGCAGCACAGCGGTAGGTTTTCCACCGCCATTGAGGCGATGCGGACAGCGGCGGGAAGTTTAGGTAACTAGTCACTCCCGCAGAGATGGTTTTGTATCCGACTTTGGAAACATTCTGATCATGAATTTATCAGCAATCTTAGTCCTTGCAGGAATTGTAGCTGTTGTTTTTCTTGTTACGCTTTGCGGGATGGCGGTAGGAGTCATTTTTGGTCGCCGCGCTATCAGTGGATCTTGCGGGGGCTTGGCAAACAAAAAAGACGCCGATGGCAACACCAGTTGTTCGCTTTGCCAAAACCCCAGTAGCCAGTGCCGCGAACAGCAGGAGGAATCAACCGACCTGTCGCACGCTGCCCTACAGAAAAAATGACTTGGCAGTCGTTTACACTACGGGGGCAAAGTTCCGATTTGTCATGACGGAGACGTCTGCTTTGCCCAACCGCGGCAACGTTCATTCGATTCGCGGGTTCTTATTGGCTTCTCCCGACACCGCCCAACGGTTATCGTGGGGATCGATGTTGAGGGGGCCAGTTGGAATTGTTTTGAACCGACGAAGTTATTGTCGTTTTGCACGTAGCTTGTTTTAACTCGCCTGCCACCCAAGTCACCCGTAAAATAAGAAAGTACCGATGGAAGCTACCGCTAGCACTGAGAGTCATCGCGAAAACGCATGCATGTCTTCGTTTTATGAAGATCGCAACGAGCCTCGGCCCAATGGAGTTGATCTAAAACGGATCGAACGAGCGGTTCGAGAGATTCTTGACGCAGTTGGCGAGGACCCCGATCGTGAGGGCCTCCTGGAGACTCCCGCACGCGTGGCGCGGATGTACGCCGAGATGTTTGCCGGTTTGAAGCATGATGCTGGTCGTCATTTAGCAAAAGTTTTCACCGAAAAATACGACGAAATTGTTCTGGTGCGGGACATAAGTTTTTGCAGCATGTGCGAGCATCATTTGTTACCTTTTACCGGGACTGCTCATATTGCTTACCTGCCAAGCGGCACGGTGGTCGGGCTGAGCAAATTGGCTCGCGTTGTGGAAGAGGTCGCACGCCGCCCACAGGTTCAGGAGCGGATGACTGAGACCATTGCCGATCTGATCGAGGATCGTCTTTCCGCCCGCGGTGTGGCGGTTGTCTGCGAAGCGACCCATTCGTGTATGACGATGCGGGGTGTACGCAAACCGGGAAGCCTATGCCTGACATCGGCGATGCGTGGGAGTTTTCGTGAGGACGCCGCGACCCGAGCCGAAGTTTTGGGATTGATTAACCGCGGTGCGTAACTCGGTTGACGTTTATTTTTGAATCCAGTGGTTTGTCAACGATAAGACTTAGGGATGGGCCGTAGTGGGATTCGCCAGGATTCTGGCGAAATCCACGCCCCTGGAATCGAAAGTCGGCACACCGGCACCTTGAGCTTTTTAAAAAAACGCTCTTTGCCGGGTTCATTCGGTTGTGCTAAATCGCAGCGAGTTGTTGGGACGACAGTCACTTCTCCTTGCTATCCTTCCAGAAGGCCTCGGCATGACCATCTATCGGTGCTTGATTTGCGTTTCAGTGGCATTGTTAGCGACGTTTGGGGTATGGTTCACCGAATCAACTCGTGCGGAGACGCCGCGGTTGCTGCAAGTCTTTGCCCGCAAGTCCGTCGAAGCCCGTCCTGACAAGAACTATCAATTGACCAAAGAAGAAGGACCGTGGCTTATTTTTGCCGGTACATTCGCAGGCCCCCAGGCGATGGAACAAGCGAAAGCGTTGACTTTGGAGCTGCGACGGGATTACGATTTGCCAGCATTCATCTACAGCGAATCGTTTGATTTCACCGGCGAGGTCGAGGACTTGAAAACCGGCAACCGCGTTGTGAGGTATGCCAACCCGACTTCCTACGATACGTGTTCGGTGCTGGTGGGAGAATTTGATAGTGTCGATCATCCGTATGTCGAGCGCACGCTGAAGACGATCAAAGCAGCACGCCCCAAGGCATTTAACTTGGAAGGCCAGGACAACAGTCCTTTAGCGGCCGTCAGAAAGATGTCCCGCCAGTTGATGGGTGAAGAAAAACAAAAACAACGAGGGCCGTTGGCGAACGCATTTGTGACACGCAACCCTTTGTTGCCCGACGAGTTCTTTCAGCAGCCTCAGGTGGATTCGTTTGTGATGAGCATTAATCAGAACGTCGAGCACAGTCTTTTGGATAACCCGGGTAAATTCACGGTCGTGGTCAGAACTTTCGAAGCGATTTCAACGATTGTCGACGGAAAACGCGACAAGGATTTTAAACCGAGTGCCGAACGCTTGAATTCATTTGCCTACGATGCCAACCGTATGGTCAAAGCGCTGCGTGCCAAGGGTGTCGAGGCTTATGAGTTCCATGATCGTTACCGCAGCATGGTCGCAGTGGGCAGTTTTGATAACCTGGGTGTGCGGACTGCCGATGGTGGCTTCCAATACGATCCAGAGATCGTAGAGGTCATCGAGAAGTATCGCGCGGGCGATGCCATGGTCCGGACCTCCGGCGGGGTGATCGCGTTGGAGGCCAACCACGTGTTAGGGATCCCCTTTGACGTCAATCCACGACCTATCGCGGTCCCACGAAAAAGCAAACGCAGTCTTTACACGGCGACCATGGATGCGATCGGCCGTGGTTAATCGATTACGACTCCGCCTCCGGTCGTTGTTCCTGAGCGGGCGGGGAACAGGCGATTAATTGCGCCAACCGCGCAAGCAGCATTCCGGTTGCGCCCCAGATCTGGTGTTCGTTGTACACGCAGCAGGGTGCAAGCAATTCAAAATCCCCGGACGACTGGTTTGAGGAACGGATGGTGCGACGAATACTTTGCAGGGTCCAGTTTTCTGCTGCTAAAACATGCCTTACAGGCAGTTCAATGACGGCATCGACTTCTTCGACTTGAGGCCGCCAGTGACGCTGTATCAACCGGCAAGTCATGACCACCGGATGAACCAGATTATTGCTCGCGTAGACGTAGACGGGGTTCAGTCGTCCACAGATAAAAATGTTTTCTGGACGCACGCCCAATTCCTCTTCGAACTCGCGGACCGCAGCCTGGCAATCGTCTTCGCCTGATTCAATTTGTCCTCCGGGAAAACAAATCTGGCCACCATGGTGTTTCAATTCAGCGGGTCGGCGAGTCAACGGAATGAAAAGTTCGTCCTGATGGTGGATCAGCATCAACGACACAGCCGCCTGGCGCGCATCGGCCGGAGCGGGTCCGGCATGCCGACCGTACGCTAACTGCGGACCTTTCCCTGACCAGCATCGACCTGGGCCAGCCGTTTCGAACGTCTGCAATCGTCGTTGCAGACTTCGAGAAAAGCTTACTTCGGCCAAGGGGCCCCCTCTCCCTTCGCAACGCTTTCCCGGTGGAATATCCACATTAACCGCCTATTGATCAATTGACACACAGGCCTTCGCCCCGCCAAAAAAAATCGCAATCGCCACTGCCGCGTGGCTCCGCCCGCTCTCCAGCCCGCCGCAGTTGCAAGCGACACGCTGTGAAGAACCCGACTGGAAAATCAGGCCCCCTTTCGTCTACTTCGTAAGAAGACTCTGGGTCGCTCCCCGTTGGAAAGCTGCGCTCAAACGTGAACCGCTTGCAGGCCGAGTTGCGGATTCTTCGCCGCCCTGCCCCACGAAAACGACAGCCCCTCGTTCTAGCCCACAGAATCTTCCGTAGCGTCTTCGGTTTTCCCTCTTCACCGCAGCGAAGCCCGCAGCGAGGCGGATCGCCGAATTCGTTCGCGAACTGTTCTATTGCGCATTTCCCCGCTCCATTGGTATCGAGCCTACGAGTATGATAGTGGGGAGCGATGTTGTTGAAAATGTCAAACGGAACCTCCCAATGAAACCCAACCAAGCCTTTCGCCACCATTTTTTCGCGAATTCATTCGTCATATCCGGACTGTTCTGCTGCGGGTTCCTGTCGGCTCAGGATGCTACGACGGCAACCTACAAATCACTACCGCCGGCGGGCAAATCACCTTCCAGCGATCAGGCTGACGTTTGGCGAGGAAAGATCGATCAGATTGCCAAACGTCTGGACACGGTCTCGGATCATGCGGCGGCAAACGACATTCACGTCTTGACACGGGCAGTGCGGTTGGCGATCGAAAAGAATCTGTTTTACAAAGCCAAGGATTTTGGAATTGCGGACGACTTACTGCAACTAGCCACCGAGCGTTTGGAGCGTTTAGAGAGTATTGCCCCGGAAGGAGGCGAAGCATCGCGTCCAGATCGCCTAGGTATCCTGGGCATCGAGGATCGCCAGCTTGCAGAGCCCCTTGCCACCGTTGCGGGATTTGTTTCCCACGTTGACGATTCCGTGCAACCCTACGGGCTGATTCTGCCTGCTGGCTGGATACCCGATGACCCCACCCCCAAACGCTTGGACGTTTGGCTGCATGGACGTGGCGAAACGAAGCTGGAGCTGCAGTTTTTGGGGGAGCGTTTGCGTTCGGTTGGTCCGATCACACCCGCTGACACGATCGTACTGCATCCATTTGGCCGCCACTGCAATGCGTACAAATTCGCTGGTGAAACCGATGTTTTTGAAGCGATTGAGGATGTCGCGAAGCGGTTTTCCATCGACCCACAGCGAATCAGTATCCGAGGTTTTTCGATGGGGGGTGCCGGGACCTGGCACCTAGCCGTGCATCACCCCTCCCGCTGGTTCGCCGCCAACCCCGGCGCGGGATTCGTTGACACCATCGTCTACCAGGGCTGGGATGAACGTCCGCCGTACTCCATCAGTCCCGCGCAAGAAAAACTGCTCGCTTTGTACGATTCGATTGCCTGGGTCGACAATCTCCGTAACGTTCAAACCATTGCTTACGGCGGAGAACTGGATAAACAAAAAAATGCGTCGGACCGGATGTTGCAGGCAGCTCGGGAAAGCGGATTTAAATGGCCGTACGTGATCGGGACAGGCATGGGACACAAAATCGATGCCGATTCCGCGAAGCGAATGGACGAGCAGTTAGCGCAATGGGATCGGGAGCCGCGCACAACGATTCCCGAGGTGCGATTCATGACGTACACGCTGCGTTACCCCACCTGCCACTGGATTACGATCACAGGGATGCAGCGACACTGGACCGCCGCAACGATTCAGGGCGAGGTTCAGCAGGGTACGGTCAAACTGAACACCGCGGGGTGCACCCATCTGGCAATCGATTTGCCGGCTGACAGCTTGCCAGCGGGAACCGATGCGGTCACGATCCTGGTCGATGGCCTGGCCCTGGCGGCACCCGATGCGGTTGCGGGTCAGCCGTACCGGTGTTTTCTGCAGAAAACTTCTGCGGGCTGGGCGGTAGCATCGGGCCCCGACCTTTCGCAGCGCAAACAACCGGGACTGCAGGGGCCAATTGACGATGCGTTGATGGATCGATTTATTTTTGTTCGCCCCAGTCGACCTTGTTGGCATGGAAATGTCCAGCGTTGGATGGGGGATGAGTACCGCTACGCCCTGTCACGTTGGCGTTCGGTGATGCGCGGTGAGGTTCGCGAGGTGCTGGATAGCGAGCTGAATCAGGAAACGATTGCTGACAGCAACCTGGTGCTGTTTGGTGATCCACGCGCCAACAGCGTGTTGGCGGGGATTATAGACAAACTGCCCATCGTTTGGACACGCGATGAATTGACTGTCAATGGTCGCTCCTTTGACGTTACCAAACATGCGGTCGTGATGGTTTTCCCCAATCCCTTGAATCCGCTGCGCTACGTCGTTTTGAATAGCGGGCTAACTTTTCGTGAGTTTTCAAACGTTAGTAATTCCAGGCAGATTGCGATGCTTCCTGACTGGGCTGTACTGGACATTTCCGCCGGCGGCAATGCGCTACTGCCGGGCCAGGTCCAAGCGGAAGGGTTCTTTGACGAACGTTGGGAATTTCAGCCTTGACCGAAAAAGACGATAGGGAAGCTTCGAATTCGGGCGAAAACGAAAACAGTCAATCGCGTGAATCCAGCACATTGCTGGTTCGTAGCCCAATCGATGGCAGCGAGGTTGCACGGTTTGCGTCCGCAGATGCCGCGACCATCAATAGCGTGGTGGCCCATGCGCGGCAGGCGTACACACGGCACCGCGGGTGCGGCCCGTCGACGCGAGAAGATTGGCTGTTACGTTCCGCGACATTGCTGGACGCGCGGAAAGCGGAGTTTCTGGAACGCTTGGTCGTGGAAACAGGGTCGCCCATCACCAAAGCGGGACGAGAGTTGCAGACCGCGACCAACGTGCTGCGAGCCGCCGCGTCCGCCTGTCGGCACGTCTACGGGCAAACGCTACCCAGCGACGTTCCGGATCGGCTGAGCCTGGCGATCCGTGAGCCGCTGGGGGTTGTGGCTGGGATTACGCCCTTTAATGTCCCACTGATCAAGGCCGTCAAGCATAGCGCGCTTGCGTTGGCCACAGGCAACGCCGTCATCTTGATGCCGTCGCCCTTGGCACCATCGATCGCGGCGCTGTTGGCAACGGTTTACGCGGATGCGGGCGTCCCCGCTGGACTGTTTCATGTGATTTTTGGCGATGGCCAAAAGATTGGCGATCACTTGACGGCGCATCCCGATGTCCAGGCGATAGGTTTTACCGGTTCCACCAAAACCGGGCGGAGGATCGCGACGATTGCCGCGGCGCGTGGCGCGCAGGTCACACTGGAAATGGGAGGAAAGAACCCGGCGGTCGTGATGCACGATGCCGATTTAGCAACCGTCGTCCCCGCGATCACGATGGGAGCTTTTCTGTTCCAAGGCCAGATTTGCATGTCCACCAGCCGCTGTTTGGTGGCGACGGAGTTGTTTGACGCATTGGTGCCACGTCTGGTTGCGGCGGCCCAGCGACTGCCGTCTGGCGACCTGCGTGATCCCGCGACCGTGGTCGGCCCGATGATTTCGCAACAGGCACAATCACGGGTGCTGGCAGAAATCCGTGACGCAATCGACGCGGGAGCGCAGTTGCTGACCGGGGGCGAAGCCTGTGGGCAAGGCATCCAGCCCACAATTCTGATGGGGATTCGACCGGAAATGGCAATCGCGCAGCACGAAGTCTTTGGGCCGGTGCTGTGCATTGAACGCTTTACAAGCCTGCAACAGGCGATTTCGCTTGCCAATCAAGGACCGTACGGTCTGACAGCGTCTATCTTCACAGCCTCGCAAGCAACCGCAATGCAATTTGCGCGGCAGTCGACCGCCGCAATGGTCCACGTCAACGGTCCAACGATTGCGGAGGAAGCCCACGTTCCTTTTGGGGGTAATGGGGATAGCGGTTTTGGGCG
Organism: Roseimaritima sp.; assembly: GCA_007124075.1. Lineage (GTDB taxonomy): Bacteria > Planctomycetota > Planctomycetia > Pirellulales > Pirellulaceae > Roseimaritima. Next base: position 1,573 of record SLFV01000285.1, on the reverse strand, counting down.
TGAGGGAGCTTTGGTTGGAATCGAGCAACTGACTCGCTGGAAATGGTTGACGCTGGGCTAAAAGCGTCGGAGAAACAACGACGAACTTGCGTTCCGGCCCTCAGTCGAGTTATCGCCCGCAACTCCCGCCACGACGATGGTGGAAACTGCTTCCAGCCCAAGGGGAGAGAGCCATTTATAAACGCTCAACCCGTCGTCCAATGGCTTTACTTGAAAGCTTGATGATTTTCGGAGCAGCGGTCAGGTTGGTTCGCAACACATCGTTTTCGTCATCGGTCACATCATAAACAACGATAAACGCACCGATCTGCAACCCAGGCTCCTCGTACACAGGTGGCCAAAACTCCTCACTGCGGCTTGCCAAGGTTTTGGCCAACAACCGCGTGGCGCGCCCCGAAAAACCGCTGAGGACTAATTCCAGCCGCCCCAATGGTTCGCGGTAGACATAGAAAACCAACGCAGCATCCTTGCCGGTATCGCCTCCCGCCCAAACCCAAGTCCCGTCATCCTTTTCGAAATAAATACCCGGCTTTTCTATTTTGTCATTTTTACTCAATTGAACCCCGGCCGAGGAGGCACTGGGCTTCGGATCATTTTCGCGATAGCGGAGAAAAAACGGACACGCTCGGCTGGAAGAATCATCAAGGTCATCTTCGCTGGCAAAGGGGGTACAGCCAAACGCCTCCGAAAAAATCAGTTCAACCACGGGGTTACTTTTGACGCTCCCGATGCAAATCAAAGCACGATCTCCCTTTTGATTCGAAAAGCCATCGTAAACCTCTCCCGCCCGACCCTGGGTTTCCTGTTCGGAAACGTGCCCGGGACTCCAGACCAGCGTTTGGTGTAACTGTTCCGGTTGGCCCGTTTGGCTTCGTTCTTCTTCGCCATCCGAAGTCGACAAGGGGTCAGCGGTTTGCAGCTTTGCATTACCTCCCAGGGTGGAGATCCCGTTCAGCAGTTCCCCAATTAGAACGGAATCGGAGGCAACGACCCAAGCGCTAGCCGGATCGGCTTCGGCTTGACGAACCCCCACACAAATTTCGATGCTTTTTCTCCGAGCCAGTGTCTCCCAAAAATTTTCCGGTTTCACCGCGAACAGGGCCCCAGGCAGATCCGCGGGGCGGGCATACCCGTGGTCAATGAGATATTCACAAATCCGCGACAATGCCTCCAACGGAATATATTTCGCCTCGTTCTTCAGCAACGCGGCGACTTGATGGCGATCCAGGCCGGTATGTTCGACAATCGCCTTGATCGTACCGGGGCGTTTGCGTCGGTCGGGACTGTGTCCAAGAATTTCAGCTAGGCGAAATGCATATCGCATTGTGACAAATACTTCCGTTGTCAGGGCTTATTGATTACCTGGCGTTATTTTAACTTCCCTCGCAAGATTGACAAGCAGTAGAGGAAACGCCCCCTGCAGCCTTTCGGCCTCAGCCATGGGGACCGCTGGAAAAACTGTCGGTCCGGCGTTATTCTCAAGCCAGGTACCAAAAACATTTGCTGCAGGCATCGGTGCAAGAACGAAGGCGTCAATGGTTGCTGTATCGAACAAAACAATGAAGCTTTAATG
>SLFV01000549.1 GCA_007124075.1 Roseimaritima sp. | reverse complement strand
ATTTAGGCAGCACGGGATGTGTCGCTTACCTGTTCGAACGCAAGGGAGTCTTTGCGTTTGATCCACAACAGGCCAATGAAGACCAGGTTACCGAGGTCGTACTGGAAAATGGTGGCGAAGATGTGACCTTAGGTGACGATGGAAAACTACAAGTGACCTGTGATCCGGAAAATTTCCAGTCGCTGCAGGAGGCGTTTGTTCAACACGGACTTGAACCGGAGGTGAGCGGGGTCAATCGGGTTCCGCAAACGATGGTTGACGTTGATGCGGGTACGGCCAAGCAGGCGCTGCGGTTACTGGAGGCTCTGGATGATCACGATGACGTGCAAGCGGTCAGCACTAACCTTAACATCCCCGATGAATTGTTGAGCGAAGAGGAAGCGTAGCAGCCGGTTGTCCGTCAGCGTCCAGCAGTGGCCTGCCTCATCACCCTGCCCAACCGGTTTTTGGGCCATCGATGGTATCGCGTTGTGATATCCGTCCGTCGGTCATTTGATCATTTGGACACGTGGCGTCCTTCATTTTTTTCAGGACTCTGGATTACTTGGATGGTTGAAAACATTCCACTAAAAACCCACGTCAGCAACGGCCTGACGATCGAAGGTTATTCACGGGCAGCCGTGCAAACCTGTTGGCGGATCAACGAGCTGAAAGTGGGCTTTGACCTTGGTGCCCAGCCATGGGACTTCATGGGCACTTCCACCTGGTTTGTCTCGCACGCGCACTTGGACCACATTGCCGCGTTGCCGGTCTACGTGTCTAGGCGGCGAATGATGAAGATGGATCCGCCCACAATCTACCTCCCGCCGGGATCATTGGATGCAACCGAACAGTTGCTGCGGACCTTCCAGCGGCTTGATCGTGGCGCGATGCCTTGCGAATTGCGCGTGCTGCAAGTCGGCGAAGTGATTGAACTAAGTCGCGAGCTGTTGGTTGAGATTGTGGAGACAAAACATACGGTGCCGTCGGTTGGATTCATCGTCTACGAACGCCGCAAAAAATTGAAGCCGGAATTCCGCGAACTGGAAGGAACGCAAATTCGCGATCTTCGTTTGCAGGGAGTCGAGGTTTCTGCGGAGACGAGGATCCCGATTCTGGGCTACACGGGTGACACATCTCCCGCTGGACTGGACCACAATCCAGCGTTTTATAAAGTCCGCACACTGATCACGGAGATGACCTTTCTGGCCCCCGATCATCGCCGCGATCTGATTCACAAACATGGTCACATGCACTTGATGGATTACGTTCGTCGCGCCGACCGCTTTGAAAACGAGCTAATCATCGCGGCTCACGTTAGCACACGCTACAGCGATCGACAGGCTCAGCATTGGTTGCGAAAAGGCTTGCCGGGAATGCTCGATGGACGCCTGATGTTATGGATTTGACGACACCACCGGGAGGTTGGCCAACGCCTGAAGCGGCTTACGTTCATGTCCCGTTTTGCCGTCACCGTTGTGGTTACTGCAATTTTTCGGTGGTTGCAGGCAGAGATGATTTAGCAGGCGTCTTCTTGCGGGCGATCGCGTCCGAACTGCAGGGGTACCGGCAGCCTGTTAGCGTTGAAACGCTGTTTATCGGCGGTGGGACCCCCACGCATTTGCCCGCGGCATGGTTGACCGCCTTTCTGGATCTGGTAACTGGCTGGTTTCGGCTGCGGGCGGGCGGGGAGTTTTCGATCGAGGCGAACCCGAGCGATATTTCGGAGGAGAAACTGGCCGTGCTGCGACGTTTCGGTGTCAACCGGATCAGTTTGGGGGTGCAGTCGTTCGCAGATAGAAAGTTGCGGTTTTTAGAACGCGACCACGATCATGCCACCGCAGCGAAGGCCATTGAAGCCGCGGCCGAGTCAATCGGCAACGTTTCTGTCGATTTGATTTTTGGTGCGGACGATGAGCCAATTGACGATTGGCGATGGGATTTGCAGCAGGCGCTGCAACTGCCGATTCGCCATATATCCACCTATGCATTAACATACGAAAAGGGTACGAGATTTTGGAGCAGTGTGCGGAAATCGCAATGGCAGGCCGTCGATGAATCCACCGAACTGGCGATGTATCAGATGGCCCGTCAGCATGCCGACGCCGCCGGGTTACGGCAGTACGAAATCTCCAACTTTGCTGCGCCTGGATTTCGTTGTCGACATAATCTGCATTACTGGCAGGGGCGTGGCTGGTATGCGTGCGGTCCCGGGGCGGCCGGGTTTACCGACGGCGTACGGTACGTCAACCATCGCAGCCCGACGCAGTACATCCGCCGTTGTCTGCAAGGTAGGTCTCCCCGAGCCGAACAGGAAAGCATCAGTCCCCAACAATGGGCGTGCGAACGCGCAGCCTTTGGGGTCCGCATGCTTGATGGAATCGACCTGCAAACGCTCGGTGACGAATCTGGCTGGGATATCTGGCAAAACAAACAGATGGAGATCAACCAAATGGCCGCGGCGGGACTGATCCTGCGGACGGGCAGCACTATCCGGTTGACCGAAACGGGGATCCCTCTGGCAGACTCCGTGGCGGGGATGATGCTGTAGGGCGTTGCCGGGAAATCACTTCGACATTTTCTCCAAGCCGCTCTGTTCCGCTGCTTCCTCGTTTATTCGCTTCGCGGCCGGGGAGCGAATCAATGCCGGTCTGCTGGGTCCGAGAAGATTTGACCCTGGTCGTGCGGATGTTTACCATAAAGGAGTACACAACGACTTTCAAAGGAAACACTATGTGCGGCATGCTCCCTGGACAACTTTCGACGCTAATGGTGGTTTGCATCATGCTGGGCTGGAATGCCGAGTTGTTCGGTCAAGGCGCCGCGACGGTACGACCCGCGGGAGCCAAACCTCCTGCGGCCAAACCCGCAGCGGGCAAAAAAGACGATAAGCCGAAATTTGAGGTCGTGACCATCGAAACCAAGGACGGTGTGCGGCTCCGCGCGGCCTTCTTCCCCTCGGACAAGAAAAAAGAAGCTGTTCCGGTAATGATGGTCCATGAATGGCGGGGCAACGCCAGTCCGTACATGGAACTGGCCGCACTTTTACAAGCCGAAGGCTATGCGGTGTTGTTGCCCAATTTACGTGGTCATGGCTCGAGCATGATTTATCTTGATGCGGAAATGAAACCGCAAGAATTCGATATCGAGAAATTGGGACCGAAGGATGTCAAGCTGATGCTGGCGGCTGACCTTGAATCATGCAAGGCGTTTCTGAAGCAACAAAACGACCAAGGGCGGTTGAACCTCAATGCGTTAACTGTACTTGGAATTGGCGAAGGGGCTGTCTTGGCTGCCGCGTGGGCGGTGAACGACTGGAATTTCCCCAGCGTTGGCAGACGCAAACAGGGACAAGACGTAAAAGCCATGGTTTTGATTTCTCCGCAACAGAACCATCGCGGCTTGCGAATCGAAACCATGTTTCGTGATCGGTTTGTACCGCAGTTGCCGATATTGCTGGTAGCCGGGAAAGGAAGTCCGGAACAAAGCAACGCGGAATCGATCCATCGGCGTCTTGAAGCGATCAAACGGCGCGGTTCTCGAGGAGATGTCAGTGGCCTGACGTTGCACCTTTCCAGTGCCAGTCTCAGCGGCCCGGAACTGGTTCGCTCCGATCCTTCCGCCAGTCAAGCAATCATCGCGTTCATGAAGGATACGTTCAGCGGGCCGAAGATGCTGCAACACCCCTGGGAGCAGCGAGATCGCTGAACGTGCGCCGTTTGCGAAAGCCAAAGCAGCTCCTAACTTGCAGGCTTTCCGTTTGCTTCCTTCCAACAGTCCGCCTAATCGCTGGGAGCGAGAATTCGGTTTTCGAACGTTCCTGGTTCCAACGAGACGAAACAATGTAGCCACGGGCTGGACCACAACCCGTTTTTCATTGGATTATGCCGGTTGGGCCTTTCACCTATTTTTGCCCGACACCCTACGGTCGGCACTGCCAACTTACGGTTTCCACCGGGGCGGTGCAGTGGATTGCACCGGAAGCTAGGCCAAGGATCCGAGGGGCTAAGTTCTCTGCCACCATGCGTCGCAACCCGATGTAGGAGGTTGTCAGTCTTGGGTTGATCTCAAGCACACAGTCGGTTGCCGCGTCGCGACCCAAAATCATGTCCACTCCGACGTATCCCCGAGCCACCGGAGGCATCGCGGCCAACGCACGACCGGCCAACCCTTCGGCCCGTGCCTGTTCTTGATCGCTCAAGGGACCTTGGCCGCCACGGTAGCAGTAGGATTCTCCGTCGAACCATTGACGTGTTGCGGGCAGGAAATCAATGTTCCCGCGTTCGATCAAGCAGCTAAGCGAGATCGGACAGCCAGGCTGGTACCTCTGCAGCAGTTGTCCGGCCGAAGCCATTCTCCGAGCCTCATCCAAGGTTTCAAATCGTCGCACGCGATCCCCCCCGCAACCATCACGGGGTTTGACCATCCACGGCCCTGCTGGCACTGGGTTTGCCGTCAAACATCGCTCTGCACGCAACGTCAGCGGATGGGCAACGCCGCTGGTCACCAATGCGCGCGCCATTTCCCATTTGTCGCTGCTGACACGCAAAAATTCCCCGCTGCACATCGGGACCTTCACACCCGCACTGCGGAGAACCGAAACCGCTGCGGCCAAAATCCCATGGGTCTCGGGTGCTACCACGACCCCGCAATCACAGCTTGACGCCGCATGGACCCACTGCTTCCACAACGGACCAGCTTGCATCGGAACCCGCTGGACACCTGCTGGCAACGCAAGATCGAATCTCGGATCAATCGCGACGACCACCCGATAGAACTCGCTGAGGTCTTCCACCAAAGCCAACAGCATTGCCGAACCTTCGCTGCGAAGAGCGGGATCGATTGCCGCTGGTTCGCTGGAAATGAACCCGCCACCACAAACGTATTCGCCGACAAATACCCGCATTGGACAATTTGACCCCGTGTTGGGCGAGAGCGGCAGATACAAACCTAACTAAGATGACACACCCCAACGCCCGATTGGGTCGCAACACACTGCTGAGAAACGAATTGTGTCAGAAATCGAAAATACACGCGTTTTTCAAAACCTGAAGCGTAAGCGAGACACCGTCCGGGACGTCAAGAAAACCAACCTAACGTTCCCTTTGTATTGGATTAATCCCAGCGATACAACCGATACTTGACTTTGTAGATCATGTATGTAAATATGATCGTCATCGATGGTCTTTTGCATTTCCCCTTGATTTAGATTTCGGTTTTTCGATGGTGTCTAACGCAGAATCCAAGCAAACCGACGTGGGCCCCAAGCGATCAAGGCCCCCGTTACCGGTTTTGCAAGTGGTAACCGATGATCCCAATCCAGAAGAGGCCCGTGGAGCGCTCGCCGCCGATCCACCTCTGCTGCCCGATGATGATTTCATCCGCGAACTTGCGGAGCAAAGCCAGCGATTGGAAACGGCGACACCGCAGGAAATTTTGCAGTGGGGGGTTGAACGCTTCGCACCCCGGTTCACGATGGCGACGGCATTTGGTCCCGAGGGGATGGTGATCATCCACATGCTGTCGGAGATTGCCCCTGAAACCTCGGTGTTTAACTTGGAAACAGGGTACCAGTTCAAGGAAACATTGGACCTGAGGGAGCGTGTCAAACAGCGATACGGAATCGAGGTCGAATTCAAGTATCCGGAGTTATCGGTCGAAGCGTACGAGCAATTGCATGGGGGCCCGTTGTACAAAACCGATCCCAATCGTTGCTGCTTTGATCGCAAGATTCGCGTGCTGCACCAAGCGGCACGCGGTTGTTACGCCTGGGCCAGCGCGATCCGGCGCGACCAAAGTCCGGACCGCGCGCGGGCACCGATTGTGGGTTGGGATCGAAAATTTCAATTGGTGAAGATCAGCCCGCTAGCTAATTGGACCAAGAAGCAGGTCTGGGGCATGATTTCGAAGCACGACATTCCTTACAACGAATTGCACGACCGTGGATATCCCAGCATTGGCTGCAAGCCCTGTACACGGTCGGTGGAATTGGGCGAGGATGAACGGGCGGGACGCTGGAGCGGATTTCAGAAAACCGAGTGTGGGTTGCACAGTTCGTAAAACTTTTTTCGAAACAAAACGACGCGCGCAAGGGGCGATGGCGATGCAAATCACCGCACGATTGCAATATTCATGTTTGGCTTTGGCGGAACTGGCCAACCGCCAAAACACAAAGCGCCCCGTCACGCTTAAGGAAATCACCGCCACGCATGCCATTCCCCAACCGTTCTTGGTTCAAATCCTGCAGCAACTCAAGTCGTTGGGCTGGGTCAGCAGTATTCGCGGTGCGCAAGGTGGCTATCGGCTGGCGATTTCTCCCCACGATTTGACAGTGCTGGAAATCGTCGAACAGGTTGCTGGCAGCGAATCGCTGGGGGCAATTGAAACGGTTCAAACCCCAGCCGCTCAGGCGGTCCACGAAATTTGGTTCGATGCCATTGCGGCGTTTCGTGATAAGTTGGCGCAAGTCAAGCTAAGTGACCTGGCAGAACGCTGCGCCAAAACACCAGAATCGATGTTTTACATTTGATTGACTTTTTGGTGGCTCCGGTCGTGCGGCTACCGTGTCACCCGCCTACTGCCCCGTATCCGCTTTGCCACGCGAAAATCGTCAGCAACCCGACGGGAATACACCAATACGCAAACCATTCGATTCGCCCCTGACGTGCCCAGCGGATCAACCACAGCAGGGCACCGATACCAATCACAAAGGCAACCAACGCGCCCCCGGTTACCAGTAGCAGTTCCTCGCTGGAAGGCTGAGAGTCACGCAGGTCCTTCAGCGCCAACACCGTCGCCCCCAAAATCGCCGGGATGGCCAACAGAAAGGAAAAGGTGACCGCATCCTCGTTTTTCAGTCCCAGCAATCGTCCGCCGACGATTGTCGATCCGCTGCGACTAATGCCAGGCAAAATGGCCACCGCCTGAAAACAACCGACTACCAAAGCCCGCCACAACGAAAATTGCGTGTATTGAAAATGCCCCTGTGGCAACCAGCGGACGCTCAGTAACAGTCCACCCGTGACCAGCAACATGCAACCGGTCAGCAGTGGGTTGCGCAAAATATGAGGAAACTGAAGCTTCAAGGTCAGTCCAACCAGGACCGCGGGGAGGGTCCCCACGACCAGCATGGGAATCACGCGGCGATCAGACCACAGTAACGCCCAAATCCGCTTCCAAAACACCACCAGGATCGAGCCTAGCGATCCGGTGTGCAGCAAGATGTCCAGCGTTGCGGATTCGTCCTTCACATTCAGCAGCGCACCCAGTAGAACCAAATGCCCCGAAGAACTGATCGGTAGGAATTCCGCAACCCCCTGAACAACAGCCAGAATTAATACGTCAAACCAAGTCATCGCTTTATACTCTTTCGCTCAATGGTCATTAGGAAATGTCTTGACATTTGAATTCGGTCCAGTGATCGCAGCGGAAGGGTTAGTTCTTATCTTTCCCTCAAACGAATTGCAACCTGTATCATGCAGCCCCACAGAATATCATTCCAATCAGCCGAGTCGGAGCAACATCCCTCGACGTCCGGTTCCGCCGAGCCACCCGACGATCTTTCGTTCAAACCAGATCGTGCGGATCTAAGCAATTTCCTCAGGGGGTTTTGCATGGGAATCGCGGATACTGTACCCGGTGTCAGTGGGGGAACGGTGGCCTTGATCTTGGGGCATTACGAGCGTCTGGTAACGGGAATCAGCCATATTGACAGTCATTTGGCCCGTTTGCTGTTTCAGCGTCGTTGGCGTGATGCGGTGAACCATGGTGACTTGCGATTTTTGATGGTCCTGGCCCTCGGGATGGCATTCGGTATCCTTTCCCTAGCCAGTGCAATGCATTGGCTGCTGGACCATCGTCTGGCGGAAACCTTCAGCCTGTTTTTCGGTGTGATTCTGGCTAGCAGCTATTTGGTTGCCAAGCAAATTAAGCGATGGACGGCCGGCGGGGCATTGCTGGCCTTTGTGACCGCCAGTTTTGTTTATGTCCTTGCCCAAGCCAACTCGTTAACCGGTAGCGAACACGGGGCCTATTTGTTTGTCGCGGCAATGATCGCCATTTGTGCGATGATTCTGCCCGGTATTAGCGGCGCGTTTGTGTTGTTACTCCTGGGCACCTATTACCCGGTTACCAGCCTGGTGAAAGAACTCGCTTCGGGGAACGCGAACTCCGAAATCCTCAGCCGAATTGCTTTGTTTGTCCTGGGGTGTCTGGTTGGATTACTGCTGTTCAGTCGCTTGCTCAAATATTTACTTCGGCAGCACGCAACGTTGACTTATTGCGCCCTTTTGGGGCTGATGTTGGGGTCACTGCGGAAACTGTGGCCCCTGCAAAAGCCAACAGCGGAAACCGTAGGTGAAAAGTTTTCGCTGCGAAAATGGGAATTGGTACCTCCCGACCAATGGAGTGGTTCGCTGGTTACGTTACTGCTGATCGCTTTGGGGGGAACCGCGATCGTGCTGGCACTGGATGCCTGGGGTTCACGCCTGCAAAGCGGTAAGCAAGATGTCGAGGCTTAGTGCATGTACTGTAACCGCGGATCGTCCAGCCCCAGTCGCTTCATTTTCTTGTACAACGTCGTCCGGTTGATCTCCAACGCTTCTGCGGTCGCCACACGGTTCCACTGAAACATCTTCAATGTCTCCAGGATGATCTGCCGTTCCGGCTCTTCCAATGCCTCTCGCAAACTTAGGGCTTGTCCCGATTCGATCGGATGCCAGGAGGTTTGCCCTGGTGCAAGGTTGCCCGCAACGTTGGAAGCTTTGCTGGGCGACTGCAGCATTTCGGGTGGCAAATCTTGCAGCGTCAAGACCTCGTTACGCGACAGCAGCACCGCACGTTCAACGACATTTTCAAGCTCGCGGACATTACCGGGCCACGCGTATTCCTGAAGCGACTGCAGTGCCTCGCGATCAAACCCGGCAATCGTTCTTCGTAGGGCCTCGGCATTCTTCTGAACAAAGTGTTGCACCAGGATGGGGATGTCACCCTTACGGCGTCTCAGTGGTGGTAATTCAATATGAATCACGTTGACGCGATAGTACAAATCCTGGCGGAAGGTCCCCTTACGAACCGCCTCGGTCAGGTCCTCGTTGGTCGCCAGGATCACCCTGACATCGACGGTCTCGGTTTTCGTGCCCCCTAGCGGTTCAAATTGCAATTCCTGGAGGACGCGAAGCAATTTCACCTGCATTGCCGGGCTGGCGGTACCGATTTCGTCCAAAAACAGGGTTCCCCCGTCAGCTAATTTGAACTTCCCGGTCCGATTGGAAGTCGCGCCGGTGAAGGCACCAGCGACATGCCCAAACAATTCGCTTTCCAATAAGTTATCGGGTAACGCCCCGCAAGCCACCTCGACAAACGGTGCGTCGCGTCGGTTGCTGGCACGGTGAACCGCCCTCGCAATCATTGATTTTCCGGTTCCATTTTCACCCGTGATCAAAACGGAGGCCCGGGCGTCGGCGACGTTTTCGATAATGTCAAACAGTTTCAACATCCGGTAGTCTTGGCTCAGGATTGAACCAGCGCCGAATTTGTGATCAAGTTGCTGTTTCAGGCGTTGATTTTCCGCTTCCACCCGATGCTGAGAAACGGCGCGTTCAATCGCAACCAAAAGCTCCTCGTCGATCACAGGTTTGGTCAGTACGTCAAACGCGCCAGCTCGAATCGCATCCATCGCGGTATCCGGAGTCGCATATCCGGTCATCACGATTACCTTGCAGTCCCGATATTTCGTTCGGCACAAATCGATCAGCGAAAAACCGTCACCGTCGGGCAACCGCAGGTCGCACAGTAGCAGATCAAACGCCTGTTGCCGCAGCGCATGGTTCGCTTCGGCTAACGATTCCACCGTGCTGACCTCGAAACCCTGTTCCCGCAGCCATGACGATAGCGAATCGGCCAAATATTGGTCGTCTTCCGCCAACAAAATCGAGGTGCCGTCCATTTTGGAAAAACTTAATTAACCGAGTTTTGAACCGAAAAACCAGGGAATGCCGACGCAAGCGCTCAGGTGCAACCTCGCCATTTCGCGTCGCGGTGGTCGGAAACGCCCGCCGTCGGCGTCGTTTTTCCGACGATTCCGTACCAGATTCCCCAAAAGGATTTACGTTGCGGTTTTCGTT
>SLFV01000178.1 GCA_007124075.1 Roseimaritima sp. | reverse complement strand
GGTTAATTTTGACTGTGTTGTGCTAGCGCAAAGGCCTAAAATTGCCGATCACATCGATCAAATGCGGCAGACGATCAGCGAAATTGCAAATCTCTCTCCCAACCAAGTGGGAATTAAGGGTAAGACAGGGGAAGGCATCGGACCCATCGGGCACAGCGAAGCGATCGCTGCTCGCTGCGTTGCCCTGCTGTATCGCGCGGAGTAGCCTCGTGGCTTGGATTCCGGCGATCTGTTTTTTTAACCAGCTTGCAAACGATCGGCTGACATCATGAGCACTGTCACAAGTCCACGGACCAAACCATCACCGGTTCAAGCCATGTCTGACATACGCATCTACAACACGCTATCAAAAACGAAAGAACCATTTGTTCCGCTGCGTCCCCCTGCTGTTGGGATCTATCTGTGTGGCCCTACGGTCTACGCGGAAGCCCACATCGGGCACATGGTTGGCCCGGTCATCTTCGACACTATCAAGCGATATCTCACCTACTGTGGGTACCACGTGACCTGGGTGGTGAATATTACCGATGTGGACGACAAGCTGATCGCTAAAAGCCATCAACGTGGCGTGCCAATGAGCCAAATTGCGGTCGAAATGACGGCAGACTACCTGGCTAATCTGAAGGAACTGGGGGTAAATCAGATCGATTACATGCCGCGGGCAACCGATCACATGAGTCAGATCATCTCGTTCATCGAATCGCTGGAAAAGCGAGGCTATGCCTACGCCAGCCAGGGGGATGTCTTTTTCGAAGTCGCAAAGGATCCCAGCTACGGAGAACTGTCCAACCGGACAACCGATCAGCAACAGGGCGAAGGCGGCGAAGCGGCCGCGCGAAAACGCTCGCCCAGTGATTTTGCGTTGTGGAAATCCGCCAAGCCCGGCGAGCCCGCGTGGGATAGCCCCTGGGGGCGAGGCCGACCGGGCTGGCATATCGAATGTTCTGCGATGAGCCATCATCTGTTGGGGGAAACCTTTGATATTCATGGTGGCGGCTTGGATTTGATGTTTCCCCATCACGAAAATGAACGCGCCCAAAGTAGTTGCTGCCACAACGCTCCGATGGTCAAGTACTGGATGCACAACGGTCTAATGCGAGCGGGCAGTAAGGGAAAAGTAGGCGGCAAGGGTGATCGTGAATCGTCGGCCGAATCGGTGGCGGAGTTGGCGGAAAGTAAAATCAGCCGTAGCAAAGGTGGTGGCGGTTTGGCCGAACTGATTCGTAAGCAAACCGGCGAACGCTTGCGGTTTTTCTTGCTGCGCACGCATTATCGATCGACGATTATTTTCAATGACGAAACCTTGTCCGAAGCGGGAACCTCGTTGGAAGCCTTCTATCGTTTGCTGGCGAGGTTTCAGGAAATTACGGGTCAGTCATTTTACGATTTACCGGTTCCGCAAACCGCCGACGCTGCGTTGCAACGCATCCAAGACGCCAATAGCGAAACGTTGAAGCCGTTCTTGGCGGAGCGGGAGCGTTTTTTGGCCTCGATGAGCGACGACTTCAACACCGGGGCCGCGATCAGTGTGCTGTTCGATATGTTACGTGGCCTCAACCGCCATATCGATCAACATGCCCTGGGTAAGGAAGCCGGACCTAGCGACCCCGGTTTGACAACACTGATCGACGCTGTCGCTATCCTGCGAGAGCTGACCGGAATCCTGGGACTGTTTCTGAAAGCCCCGCCGCAGGCGATTGGTTCCGACGATGCGGGTGAATCCGCATTGCCGCATGCCTTGATGGAAATCCTGATGGATCTCCGCAAAACGGCTCGGGCAAACAAGGACTTTGCAACTTCCGATGCGATTCGTGATCGGTTGTCAAGCCTAGGAATCGCCTTGTTGGATAAAAAGGATGGCACAACGTGGGAACGGACGAAGTAGCGTGTGGACAACGTTGGCTGGGAATCGACCCCGGATTGAACACTACCGGTTATGGTGTGATTCAAAACACGGGATCGAGGCTTTGCTTGCTGGAAGCGGGTATCATTCGTACCAAACGTGGCCAAACGACCACGAAACGGTTGCTGGATCTGCATGCAGGTTTGACCGAGGTGCTGCGGCAATGGCAACCTGGGCACGTGTCGCTGGAGCAGCTGTATTCCCACTACGAACGACCTCGGACCGCGATCCTGATGGGGCATGCCCGTGGAGTCATTCTGTTGTGCGCCGCACAGTCAGGAATCGAAGTCGAAAGCCTTGAACCAACGAAGGTGAAAAAGCTATTGACTGGTAATGGACGGGCATCAAAATTGCAGGTCCAATTGGCGGTAAAAATACAATTGTCGCTCAGCGCGACACCCGAACCAGCCGACGTCGCTGATGCTTTGGCGATCGCGTTATGCGGATTCCATAACAGTAAAATAGGGCGCGGAGTTGTCGGGCAGAAGATTTAGCAGCTCACTAAAAAAGGAGGCGGTATTTGGGAAAAAACCTGCTATTTTTCAAAGTGAGTGCCACGGGGTGTTGAGTTGCTGCGCACCGATTCGCAAGCCCCTCGCGACGCCGCAAAGAGGAACCTCTGTCGATGCCTGCCGGGAGTCTGGAAGCAAGTGACGGGGAGCAGTGGAGGGTTCAATAGCGTGATGAGTCCATTTCTATCCGTATTTTGGAATGCAAGTTGATAACAAAAATTTCCGGTAAACTGATCGCGGTCGCCGAAGAGGCGGTGACCATTGATGTGCCACCGTTCGAGTACGAGGTCTTAGTGGGTGATTACACTCGCCGGCAATTGCAGTCACAACTGGGCGCGACAATCCGACTGCATACTATGGATTATATTGATGGCAATTTGCAAGGCGGACGGTTGACACCCCGACTGATTGGTTTTCAAACGCTCCCCGAAAGGCAGTTTTTTGATCTGTTCTGCAGTGTCGATGGGGTGGGAGTCAAAAAGGCGCTGCGGGCCATGGTTCGACCGGTGCATGAGCTGGCGGTCTTAATTGAGCAACAGGAAGCCAAGGCGTTGTCCGCTTTGCCGGGAATTGGACCGGCGACCAGCGAACGCATCATTGCCAAACTGCGGAGAAAAATGCCTCGTTTTGCGTTGATGGTCGCCAAGGACGAGATCGTTGCTGGTAACGATGCTGCAGCAGAGGTCGTTGCCGATACGTTTGACGCCCTGCTGGCTCTTGGCCACAGCGAAGCCGATGCGCGACATCTAATCGATTCCGCACTGGAAAGCGGAAAGAAATTCAAGGACACCGAAGCGTTGCTGACAGCGATTTACCAAAAGCGTTTGTAGCGTTAATGAATTGGTAGCGTTGCCTAAGCCGAGCGGCTGGAACATCCGGGGGATACGCTTGGAGGTCTGCCGCCATTACATTGGTAGGACGCGTCCAAGATTAGATCACCAGCTTGATGCTTTCCTCCTCCCCTCCGCCTTGCGCAGCGAAAAGGGCGGAGCGCGAGCTCATCGAAGCCCTCCACTTTTCAAGGCAGACGACTTGAGCACCTCCTCCGAAATTTCGAATTCCACGATTTTTCAGCATACCCTCGATAATGGGTTGACGGTCTTGGCAGAGCCAATGCCATGGTTGCGGACGGCTGCTGCGTACATGAAAGTTCCTGCCGGGGCACACTGGGAAACCGATCAGCATGCGGGCTTGGCAGAGGTCGTAGCGGAAATGGTGCAGCGAGGCGCAGGTTCACGCAGCAGCCGCGAAATGGTCACATGGCTGGAAAATCGCGGCATTCAATACCAGAGCTTCGTGGGGAGTCACTTTACCACCATGGGTGCCGCGATGCCTGCCGAATCACTGCCGGATGGATTGTCTTTGGTAGCAGACATTTTCCTGAGGCCGCACTTGCCCGCTGACCAATTGCCCGATGCAAAAGCGATGGCGATGCAGGAATTATTGGCGCTAGAGGATGAACCATCACAATTGCTGATGGAGCGTTTACGCTGGCTACATTTCGGTCCTTACTGGGGGCGGAGCAGCTACGGCAGCAAGCCGGGTATCGAAGCGATTACCCCGGCCCTCGTGCGACATTTCTACGAACGCTTCTACAACCCGCAACAGGCGGTGCTGGTCGTTGCGGGCAATTTTTCGTGGCCAGGGACGCTGCAGCAGATCACGGACCTTTTCGCACGATGGCCACGCACAACATTGCCCGAACCGGCACCGCCGCCCCATGAACCGGCAGCCTACGAACATATTCAGCAAGATTCCGCGCAGACGCATATTGGTTTTGCATTTCCGGCGGTTGATTACGCGGCCGAGGATTATTTCGCGTTACGCGCAGGAATCGGGGTGCTTAGCGACGGTATGAGTAGTCGCTTGTTCGATCGTGTTCGCGAGCAACGCGGGCTTTGCTACTCGGTTTCCGCTTCGTGCTACAGTGCCCCAAAGATCGGTGGAGTGTTCGGCTATGCCGGTACCACGGCGCAGCGGGCACAAGAGACCCTAGACGTGACGCTAGCTGAAATTATCGGATTGGCTGAGGGGGTCGAGGCGGAGGAACTCCGTCGTTTGAAGGTGCGAGTGCAAAGCGACTTGATCATGCAGCAGGAATCATGCGTCTCTCGAGCCGGGTCGATGGCCAGCGATTGGGTGCTGCTGGGACGTGTGCGAAGTGCCACGGAACTGGAGCAGCGGATTGAGGCGATTACCGAAACTGACATTGTTCGATACTGGCGCGAGCATCCGCCACGAGATTTTCGGATCGTGACGCTTGGTCCTGAACCACTCCGGGTACCGGTATCCTAGGATGAAAAAAAAAAACCGTTGGGAAGGTTCCCGAACCGGTTTTCGTCCCATAGACCAGCCGTTTGGGCTGGAATCATTTATTTAGTTTTGCCCATGATTAAGAAGGGATTGCCACGATGACCACCGCGACGTTGCCGACACGTGATCAAGTTCCACCGGAGCATACTTGGGATTTAAGTAGCCTGTACCCCGATGATGCCGCTTGGGAAGCAGATTTTGTCAGGCACAACGAACAGATTTCGACTTATGAGAAATACCGTGGACGCCTGGGGGAATCGGCCTCGCTGTTGGCCGAGGCTTTGCAGTTTGACAGTCAATTCGATCGTCGCGGTGAACGTCTGGGTGTGTATGCCTTTCTAAAGACCACGGAAGACCAAGCAGACAGTCACTACCAGGGGCTGAAGTCACGCTTTCAGAATTTAGCGGTTCGCGCCTCGCAAATGTCCAGTTACATCCGGCCCGAACTGCTGGCGATTGATTCCGACCGAATGCAGGAAATGTTGCAAGACGAAGCCTTGGGGCTGTTTCGCATGCAGCTTGAACGGTTGCTGCGATTCCGCCCCCATACGCTTAGTGATCGCGAAGAGCGGTTGCTGGCCATGCAAGGTGAAATGGCTGGAGCGGCTGGCAATGCGTTTCGTCAGTTGAATGACGCCGACTTGAAATTCGGTCAATTGTCCGATCACCAGGGACGCTCGCAAGAACTGACCCACGCCACCTTTGCTCAATTCCTACTCAGCCCTGAACGTGAGGTCCGACGGACCGCGTTTCATCAATATTACGAACAGTTCTCCGCACACGAAAATACCCTAGCGGCGACGTTGACAGGCAGTATCCAAGCCGATGTTTACTACGCTCGGGCGCGGAACTATGACAGCAGTCTCCAGGCCGCCCTGTTTCCCGATAACGTTCCGACCAAGGTTTACGACAATCTGATCCAAGCGGTCCGTGATTCACTGCCAGCCGTGCATCGGTACTTGGATTTGCGTCGACGTCGCATGGATTTGGCCGATCTGCATCACTACGACACCTACGTTCCCATTTTAAGTGACGTGAAGAAACACCATACATGGGATCAAGCCGTTCAGGTGGTCTTGCAGTCGCTGCAACCACTGGGCAGCGAGTATTGTGGGGTGTTGGAGGAGGGCCTGCGCGGGCGCTGGTCTGATCGTTATCCGAATCGTGGTAAACAAAGTGGTGCATTCAGTTGCGGCACGTTTGATGGCGATCCCTACATCCTGATGAATTTTAAGGAAGAGGTGCTCAACGACGTGTTCACGCTAACACACGAAGCAGGACATTCGATGCACAGTTGGTACTCGGCCCGCAGCCAACCTTTTGAGTACTACAACTACACGATCTTTGTTGCTGAAGTTGCCAGCACGTTCAACGAACAATTGCTCAACCGCTACTTGATCGACAACGCAGCCGACGATACCGAGCGTGCCTACTTGATCAACAACGAACTGGACAGTATCCGCGCAACTGTGGTGCGGCAGACGATGTTTGCGGAATTCGAAAAACGGACGCACGAGATGGCCGAGGCGGGTGAGCCACTGACGGTCAAGTCGCTGCGCGGTGTTTATCGAAAATTGCTTGATGCGTATTTCGGTCCCGACTTCACGATTGACGATGTGTTGGAGCTAGAGTGTTTTCGGATTCCGCACTTTTATCGCGCCTTCTACGTTTACAAATACGCTACAGGCCTTAGCGCCGCCGTCGCGTTGTCACAACGCGTGCTCTCTGGCGGAGAAGACGAACTGGCAGATTACCTCAAGTTTCTCTCTTCCGGGTGCAGTAAAGATCCGTTGGAACTGTTGCGTGACGCCGGGGTGGACATGAATTCCCCGGGCCCCGTAGCGACAACCTTGCAGCGATTTGCAACCCTGACCGACGAACTTGACCGTTTGCTGAGCCCTTGATCATGTTGTGGCGATTGACTGGAGGACAGGTTTTCGACCCGGCGTCAGGATGGTCCGGAGAAACCCGAGATATTTATTTTCGGGATGACCGGATTGTTGATGCCCCCGCTAATCCACAGGCCGCCCAACGGACGATCGACCTGCAAGGCGGCGTGGTGATGGCGGGAGCGATCGATATGCACACGCATATCGGCGGGGGTAAACTGGCGTTGGCAAAAATGCTGCTGGCCGAGCAGATGTTACCCAATCGCGTACCGGGAGGCGTCGACGGGTTCCTGCCGACTGCGAATATCACCGGCCGACGGTATGCGGCAATGGGGTATGCGGCTTGTTTTGAACCGGCCGTGATCCCCTGCAACGCCCGTAGTGCGCACGCGGAAATGGCGTCGATCCCATTTATTGACACCGGTGGCTACTGTCTTCTGGGTAACGATGACTGCCTGTTGCGGATGCTACAAGCCAACGTCCCTGCAGAGATGATTCGTGACTATGTTGCTTGGATGATCCAGGCGACCCAGTGCATCGCAGTGAAGGTGGTCAACGCTGGAGGGGTCAGTGCGTTCAAATATGATCAACGGATGCTGGATGTCGACACCCCGCACCCCATCTACGGAGTCACTCCAGGACAGATCATCCGCGTTTTGGCCCGCACGGTCCACGAATTGGGGTTGGCGCATCCATTGCACGTTCATTGCAGTAACCTGGGAGTCGCTGGAAATATCGAATCGACCTTGAAAACAATCGCCGCCAGCGATGGCTATCCCGTGCATTTGACCCACGTGCAGTTTCACAGCTACGGTGACTCAGGAACGCACGGATTTTCATCCGCTGCGGCCAGGATTGCGGAGGCGTTGCGGCAATATCCCCAGGTCACCATCGATGTGGGACAAGTCATGTTTGGCCAAACCGTAACCATTTCGGCCGATGTCGCCCATCAAACTCGTAACCGCGGGCTGGCTGACCCGCGAAAGTCAATTTTAGTGGACATTGAATGCGAAGCGGGGTGTGGAGTGGTTCCCTTTAGGTACCGCCAGCGACGCTTTGTCAACGCCCTGCAATGGGCGATTGGGTTGGAGCTATTTTTAATGGTCGATGATCCAACCCGTGTTTTTCTAACGACCGATCACCCCAACGGCGGAGCGTTTACGACCTACCCGCACCTTATCCGTCTACTGGCCGATCGCAGCTTCCGGGAAACAGCACTGGCGGAGATTCATCCCGACGCGGCGGCGGCCAGTCAACTATCTGGTTTGCCCCGGCAGTATTCGCTGACGGAAATTGCTGCCATGACCCGCAGCGGTCCCGCCGACCTGCTGGGATTGTTCGATCGTGGCCGGCTGGCGCCTGGGGCGGTTGCGGACATCGTGGTGTACCGCCAGCAAGACGACTGGGAGCGGATGTTCGCCACCCCGCAATTGGTGTTTCGTCGCGGCCTGCCAATCGTCACGGATGGCCGCTTGTGTGACCACTGGTCGGAGCCTCATCAAACGCTTGCTGCGCAACCCTATTACGATTCCGAGCTGGCACAGCGACTATCAGGTTCGGAGTTTTGGAGGGCAAGCTACCAACCGCGGAACCTAGAGATCACGGAGGATACGATGTTTACCACGATGGGAAGTGTGGTCCAGCGATCGGGGATGCGTCGGTGATGAATGTCAAAGGGGTTCCCCTCGATTCAACCTTTGCCGAAGCCTTCGACATGCAGGCGACTCGATTGATCATAACGGCAATGGATCAGTACTGGGCCGATCAGGCGGCTAACGCGTTTGTTGGTTTTGGAACCAGCGTGATTGCTTGCGGGGTCGAAATGGGGGTGGAGCAGGTCTTAACACCCGAACAGACACCCGATGGGCGTCCCGGGGTCGCGGTCCTGGCGTTTGCGGTTTCCGGCAAGGAACTTGAGAAGCAGATACCGCGTCGTGCTGGTCAGTGCATCTTGACCTGCCCCACGACAGCATTATTCGCGGGGATCACGGGAAAGAAGCCAATTCCGTTGGGCAAGACCTTGCGTTTTTTTGGTGACGGGTACCAGATTAGTAAACGGATTGCGGGGCGTCGCTACTGGCGCATCCCGGTGATGGATGGTGAATTCCTATGCGAGGAGCAAACCTACCGGGTGCCGGGGATTGGTGGGGGGAATCTGCTGCTGCTGGGAAGTCATGTAAACTCGGTGTCGAGGGCCTGTCGAGCAGCGGTGGCGGCGATTGCACCCCTCCCCAGTGTGATCACTCCCTTTCCCGGTGGGGCCACCCGGAGCGGCTCCAAGGTTGGGTCGAAATACGATTCGCTTTTCGCATCGACCAATGAAGCCTATTGCCCCACGCTGCGCGGAGTTGCGGCGTCAGTACTTGATGATCATGTCAATGCGGTTTTGGAAATCGTCATCGATGGCTTGACCGCAGAAGCGATCAGCAGTGCGATGCGGGCCGCGATCGTGGCCGCATGCACCGAGGTCAATCCTGGGGAACTTGTTGCGATTAGTGCAGGAAATTACGGTGGGAAACTGGGACGCCATCACTTTCACCTACATCAGGTGATGCAATGACGCAAATGACGCTCCGCTTGAGGCATCCGCCGCCAATGGGCACCACTGCCAGAATATTGCAACCTTGTTTGTTGTGCCACTTGACTCCGGCACAGGTGCAACGGCTTCCCCTGGAGGATGCCCAGCGTTTTGGAAAAATCGGAGACTGGTTTGATGTCTCCATCGGTCCGTCCGAATCGACGGTACACCAGTTAGTGTTGGAGGGAGATTGCAGCGGTCTGGACTTTGTCGGTCACAGCATGTCCGCTGGAACGCTTTTGGTTGTGGGAGATGTCGGCCGGGGAGCGGCTTGGCAAATGTCCGGGGGACAGATGCAGGTAAGTGGAAATGTGGGAAGCCATGCTGCAACCTCGATGACCGGAGGTGCGTTGCGAATTGATGGTAGCGCGGGGGATTTTTTGGCCGGGCCAGCACCTGGACAGCGAGTCGGGCTGGCGACCGGCTCTATCCGAATTGCCGGTGGTGCGGGTGATTTTCTCGGGCGGCGAATGCGGAGCGGCTTGATTGCTGTCGGCGGTTCCGTGGGCCAGTACCCCGGGATCGATATGGTTGCCGGCACCATTGCTGTTGGTGGTGCGCTGCCGGAAACGGCGGGCTGGGGAATGAAACGAGGCACCCTGTTTTGCGGTTCTCCCCCTGAAAAGCTTGCCGGTGGTTTCAGCCATCCGCGGTTGGAAACGCCCGCGGTTTGGCCTCTGCTGCGCTGGTGGCTCAGGCAGCGCGCGGCACCGGGATCGCTCCTGGACCTGATCCTCCAAACCCAAGGATTCCCTCTGTATCGTTCCCTGGGCGATCGGGCGACCTGGGGGATGGGCGAAATCATTTGGCCAGCCACTGAACTTTCCTCCGTATTTCCCACTTAAAACCGTCAAGCTGCACGATGATTGCTAACGAACACGACCTCAACGAACGACTCAGTCGACCTTCCGC
>SLFV01000315.1 GCA_007124075.1 Roseimaritima sp. | reverse complement strand
GATGATGTCTTGACATTGATCTTCACCAGTGGATCCACCGGTGCCCCCAAGGGGGTGATGTTGACCTACGCCAATATCAGTCATAATGTGCAGGCAATCGACAAAGCGGTACGGCTGAACCATGACGATGTGGTACTGGGTATTCTCCCGTTTTTCCACTCATTCGGTTATTCGGTCACGCTTTGGGCAGTGCAGACGCTTGGCCCGGCGGGTGTTTATCATTTCAATCCGTTGGATGCTAAACAGATTGGGAAACTGTCGCAGAAGTATCGTGCTACGGTCTTCCTGGGGACGCCGACGTTTTTGCGCGGGTATTTACGGCGGATCGAACCTCAGCAGTTCAAGGACTTGGACGTTGTGGTTGTGGGTGCGGAGAAAATGCCTGCGGATTTGTTTGAGGCCTTCGAAAAGCGTTTCGGGGTGCGCCCGGTTGAAGGTTACGGAACGACGGAGCTAAGTACGCTGGTGTCGGTCAATATCCCTCCATCACGGTCGCTGGCCAAAAGTCACGTTGATGCGCGCGAGGGTTCGGTGGGCATTCCTCTGCCGGGGGTCGCTGCCTGCGTGGTTTCGCAGGATGATCACTCCCAAGTGCTCCCTCACGGTCAGGATGGGATGTTACTGATCAGCGGTCCCAACGTGATGAAGGGGTATCTGGGCCAACCGGAGCTGACCGCGGGCGCGATCAAGGATGGGTGGTATGCGACGGGCGATGTCGCGCATTTAGACACCGAGGGTTTCATCCACATCACGGGCAGGTTAAGCCGATTTTCGAAGATCGGTGGGGAGATGGTGCCGCATATCCGCATCGAAGAAACGTTAGCAAAACTGATGTCCACCGGTGATGATGAGGATCGTTTACTAGCCTGTGTGACGGCCGTGTCTGACGAAAGGAAGGGGGAACGCCTGATTGTCTTGCACCTACCAACCCCGCACGACATTGATGCCTTGCGGAAGGGATTAAGCGATGCGGGGTTGCCGAATCTGTTTATCCCCGGTCGCGATTCATTTTTCGAGGTTTCCGAAATCCCGTTGTTGGGAACTGGGAAATTAGACCTTAGTGGTGCCAAACAGTTGGCGCAAGAAAGAGTAAACGCAACATAGTGTTTTGCCTTCACGAAAATTGGATTCAATAATGGGACGGGTATTTCTTGGCAAACGGTCTATGATCGTGCGCACGGCCGGCAGATCGATTCGGAGGCTTCTGAGTTGGTGCCGCTCGCGACCAAAGCGGGTGAGGTCAAATAGTGCCAGCGAGCAGTTGCTCATCTACAAAAAGTCGCATCGTTCCTGCTGCGGTGGAACGGTTGACCCGTGCAGTCTGGCGGCACGCACAGTTTACGCGTGTCGGGCATGTTAACCGTGAAGCCCGCCAATGACAAACCTACTGTACAGCTCGTTTGGTTCAAGCGGGATCTACGTCTTGCCGATCACGCACCCTTGTTTCATGCCGCTAAGGCTGGATCGTGCTTGTGCGTTTACTGTTTTGAACCGGAGCTGTTGGCTGCCGACGATTACGATCCAACGCACCTGCGTTTTATCCAACAATGCTTGAACGATCTCGATCAGCAATTACGCGGCGTCGGTTCCCAGTTGGTGATCCGTTTTGGGAATTTTCCCGAAGCGCTTCAGCAACTTAGCGAATCGGTTTCTCTCCAGACGATTTGGGCCTACGAGGAGACTGGTAATTGGCTCAGCTATCAACGGGACCGCCGCGTGCGAGCTTGGTCTCGTGCCCGGCGTGTTCGGTTGGTAGAATTTCCCAGCAATGGGGTGGTGCGGCGGCTGGCTAGTCGCGACAGATGGGCTGCAAAATGGCAGGACCGAATGACGGCGCCGTTGATTCCTGCTGTGTCGGCCGTGCCAACATTCGATTGGGAACAAACGTCATTAACGTTCGCTGCACTTGATCAGAGGTCCAAATTGGAGCAATGGTTGGCGGGAAGTCCGCTCTGGCGAAGTAAGCCTGATCACGGGAAAGAACACCCAAGACAAAGTGGCGGAGCACCTGCGGCGGTCGAGGTGTTGAATTCGTTTCTGCATCAACGAGGCCAGTGTTACCGCAGCGAGATGTCCAGTCCGTTAACAGGCCAGCATAGCTGCAGTCGGATTAGTCCCTATCTGGCTTGGGGATGTTTGTCGGTGCGACAGGTTTTTCAGGCGGTTCAAAATAGGTCTCAGGCATTGAAGAGCGATCAACGTCTCCCGAAGACGGAACGGACTCTGTGGTTGAGTTCCCTTTCCAGTTTTCGATCACGTTTGGCCTGGCATTGTCATTTCATTCAGAAGCTGGAGGACGAGCCGACGATCGAGTTTCAAAACATGAATCGAGCCTACGATGGGCTGCGTGAAGCGGAGTTTGACGAGGCAAGGTTCGCAGCCTGGTGCG
Organism: Roseimaritima sp.; assembly: GCA_007124075.1. Classification (GTDB taxonomy): domain Bacteria; phylum Planctomycetota; class Planctomycetia; order Pirellulales; family Pirellulaceae; genus Roseimaritima. The sequence continues at coordinate 220 of SLFV01000315.1, read as the reverse complement.
AAGGTCGCACGGGCTATCCGATGATCGATGCGTGCATGCGGTCGTTGCTCCAAACCGGTTGGCTGAATTTTCGGATGCGGGCGATGTTGGTGTCTTTTGCCGCCTATCACTTGTGGCTGCATTGGGAGCGTCCAGCGCGCTATTTGGCTAGGCTGTTCTTGGATTATGAACCTGGGATTCACTACAGTCAATTTCAGATGCAATCTGGGGTGACGGGTAT
>SLFV01000320.1 GCA_007124075.1 Roseimaritima sp. | reverse complement strand
ATGTCCCGTCAACACCACGAGCGGCGTCTTTTTCGAAATACATGTCGCGAATCTTCTGCTGCAGATCGGCCAGCGAAATGTCAGCGCGAGCTGGATTAGTCATGGAGCCCCATTGATCAATTAGTCAATAGCGAAAACGCGATCATTGAACTTGTTAGCGAAAGCGAAGTCGCGGCAAGGAAGCGACATCCGTGTCGAAGTGATTTCCGAAAGATTCTCCAGGATCGCGACTGCTGAGGCATGATTGTAACCACCAAAGCGTAGCGCGTTGAGGTGTTTGTTCGGGGCTGCGGCGGCTCATTCGGGATACGCCACCAAATCCAACCAGATCGCTTGTGGCAAGTCGCCAGCGGAAACCGAATCGCTACCCAGGATCAATAGCTGCGAGTCCTTCAGTTCCACATCAAAGGATAATTGCTGCCCCGCTGCAACAGCTGGCGATTGCCAAACGGTTTCAGTTTGCTGCCCACCACGGGACGTCTGAACAACAAATTGACACTGGGGCACGACGGTCGTTTGGCTAGCCAGATCAGCGCGGGTCTGGACCGTCACGGTTCCCCTCAGCCGTTGCTGACCATCCAAACGATACACCAACCGACTGGTGGCGGCGGCGACGATCGCGTTGGGGTACCCGTAACCCTGGAAATATTGAGCCGGCCAACCATCCGACCAGCGGACAAGCGGAGGCGCCATCTCCAGCAATGGCACGGCGCGATATCGCACCGGAACCCAGGCCGCGACTAGATCCCCCCCGGGATTGCAGCGTGCCAACATGCAGATTGATCGCAAAAACTCCTGGCTGGCAACAGGACCAGTCAAGTCAAGTCCGCAAGCCAATCGCAGCCCATCGCCCAACGGATCACGAATCCGCAACAAGCTGCCATCCCGCAACCCAACAGACCAGTCGTTTGGCCCTGTACTGACAGGGCTTCGTAACGCCGGACTGGGCACCACGCCGCGAACCCGCTGCGTCGGAATTTGCTGAATCCCAACCGCAGTCTTCAGGGCCCAGTGCCCCCGCATGTTGGTCGCAGCAACGGTTTGGTCCCACTGCAGCGTCCCTCGAATCACCGTGCCGTCAACAAGCAGCAGAAAATCGTCCGCACCGCTGACCGCTTGCGCCCGTTGCTCCAGTGCAACGGCCTGCCTGACGGAGATAGGGCCCGCGAGCAAAATGGCCTGGACTTGAGTGCGGGCAATCCTCAGGGGTTCAAGATTCCACAGCGGTAGAATTTCCAACCAATCGTCTTGCCAGCTAATTCGCTCGGCTGCCAGTCGGCTGCCGTCAACCAACCATAGGGCATAGCGGGCTGACAGTGGCACCGCCCGTCCGAATCGCAGCAATGCATCGTGTGGGACGTATTGCTGCGTCTCACTGCCGGACGGAAAAAAAACCGATGCGTCGCTCCCCAAAGATTGCAACGCCGCAGCTTGTTCCATTTGATCAATTCGCACCAAAGCGAGTGGCACTGCAGTGGGCTGTGATTCCGTTTGGCCGGTGGCCGGTGTTGCGAACAGAGATGCCAGGAGGACGGTCAGTGCCGACACCGCAACTCGGCTTGGCCAAACAGGCTTGGTGCGTGTGAAGTGTGCTGGTGGCAATGCGTAGCGAACAACCCAGCAGAACGGATCCAGCATGCGACGACCTAACGTTGAAAGATGGGCAGCCCCGTCCGCGGGGCACTTAGGATCAAGCAAGCCATCGCGGTGCCGTATGCTTTGCCCACATAGTCGTTCCACGAACCGTCCATCGTTTGGGTGTTCAGCAGGACGTGCCGCAACGCCGTGTACCAACGGGCAAAATCATCACCACCTCGCTGCCAAAAGGCCTGCACGGAATAGTAATGCGCGTAAAAGAAGTAATTATTTTGCCGCAATGAGAGGTTGGCCGATTGCCGCCGCTGCAAAAACGTGTACCCCAGGTCCAACTCCTCGCCTTGATAGCGCCCGGCATTCTGCAACGCGACGATCGCCCCTGCGGTCAAGGGAAATCGACTTTCACCCCCTTGGTGTTGATACATGAAGCCGCCGTCGGGATTTTGCGAGCGGCGAATATAATCCACCGCCCGGTCGATCGCTTCACCGGGAACAAACAGCCCCGCGTTCCGCGCCGCTCGCAACGCCATGACTTGGCAGATCGTCACCGATAAATCCGCGTCAATCGGTTGCGGCGTGTATCGCCAGCCTCCCGAACTGTGCTGCGCGGCAAGAATGACCTCGACGGCAGCGCGCAACGGATCGCTTAGATCGACCGACTGTGTCATTCCCCAGACTTCGGCCAACAGCAAGGTCGCAAAACCATGCCCGTACATCTCACCGCGACTGGCGGACTCCCTCCGCACAATGAATCCGCTATCCAGGCACGATTCCGCGACATAGCGAATTGTCCGCGATACCGCAGGCCCCAAAGGACCGCGATCAGGCAAATTCCCCGTTGCCAGAAACGCCAGCCCGCACAGCGACACCACCCCAACGTTCCTCCCCATCTGACCTGGAAAAGCCCCATCCGCCCCCTGAATCCGAGCCAGGTAGGACAACCCCTGACCAATCGCGGACCGGGTATCCGCGGTAAAGAGATCGTCGGTTTGTGCCCAACCGGCCAGCATTTGCTGCAGGTCAACTGCGGCTAAATCCGGCGTCCGACCAGCAAGCATCGTTGCGGTCAGAACCGCCAAACAGCGCCGCCGATCGACGCAAACCTGGGATCGGATCGATGGTGACATGGCGTTAACGAACCGTCGAGTTACGTGGATCGGTAATTGAGCGGTAATAATCGATGATCGCCTGTTGATACCGCGGATGAAAACTGTCAGGCATTGCCGCTTGCAACTGCTGACGTACGCGGTCGGGCAAATGCCCCCACACGGACTGCTGCAGATCTGCCGTCCGTTTGGCAACCTCCGCGTCAATGGGAGGCGGGGGATCGTCATTGGAAGCATCGGTTCCTTCACCTGCAGCCTGTTCCGTCGCCCCAGAATTTGCGTCTTGCCCCGAATCCTCCTTGCTCTGATCTAACGGTGGCTCATCGTCCGAATCGCCCTCATCGGGTTGAACCGGTTGCTGATCCTCGGGCGGATCCGCATCCATTTCCTCTGCCCGCTGTTCTTGCGGTGGCAAATCATCGCTGCTTCCGTCTTCCAGCGGCATTGGCTGCAGCAGGTCCTGCAAAAACGCATCCAATGCTTCGATCGCTTCCTGTTGGCTTTGGACCGCCTGCGATTCGGCCTTGCGTTGGCCTAACTTAGCCCGTGCCTCCATCATCTTTCGGTAGGCCTCCCGCAATCGTTCGTCCGCCCCATCTCCAAGTTCTGCAGGCTTTTCGAATGGAAGAGAGGGCAGATCATCCAATAAGTCATCGAACAGCGCGTCCTGGTCCATCGAATCCATAGAAGGCGTGACAGCTTGTTCGCCCGCTTGCTGTTGACTGCCGATTGGTTGTGCTGCCGACGTCGCTTGTGGGTTGGCGAGGTTCGGCTGGGCCAAAAACAATGCTTGTATCATGATGAACCCCAAAGCCAACACCACATCCGGGGGGGGACTGCAACCGTGATTCGATAACCGGGGGTTGTTCATGCTTCCGGGACCTCGAGGGAAACGGCCGAAAAAATCTTCTCTAGTTGCTCAGCCAAGCCTGCTTGCTCGCGGGCCAATTCACTTCGTCTGGATTCCAGCTCATCGGCCTGCTCCACCGCATCGCTCAGCAGCGATTGTTTTGCCAGGTCTGCGGTCTGTTCCCGTAGTCGCTGTTGCATCGCACGGAGCAGGAACAGCGAGGGCAATGGCAACTGCTCCATTCCGCCCGACGGCACTTCGCCGGTCTCCCCCTGGTTCGCTTGACCCTCCGCTGCCGGAGTGACGGGTTCCGGGCGTGCCTGCTGTAGCGCTTGGGCAATCTCGCGCAGCACCTGTTCAGCGGTCTGACCATCACGAATGGCGGCTGGATCGGTTGGGTCTCGCTTCATTCTGGCCAAGGCCGACTCCATATTCCGCTCCGCCGTTTTCAGCACTTCTGGGAACACCGGCATGGACTGCAGGTCGGGACTCAGATCCCGCGTCGCCTGCAGGGTGTCACTTTGCGCCGCAATCGCCGATTCGCTCTCCACGCCCTGCTGACGGAGCGTCGTTTCCATCTGCTGATTCGCCTGACGTTGTTGCTCCGCCAGTTGATTAGTTCGCTGTGGCAAGCCAGCCGCGGGATCAGTGGCTACGGCTGGATCGCCTGCTAACTGCTGTGCCAATGAACGCAGCTCTCTGGCCAACTCCTGTTGCTGCAGCGCAGCACTGGCGGTGCGATTGGCAGCTAGGTCATCGGCCGCTTGTCGCATTTGCTCCGCCACAGGTTCGGCGGACAACTGGGTTTCAATCTGACGCAACCATTGGTCGGCTTGATCGCCCAGCGAGGCCCCCTTGGCAAAGTCTTCGAGCGTTCCTTCGAATTGTTCAAACTGCCTGGCCAAATCGCGTTGCTGGTCGGCCAGTGAACGTCGAAATTGAGCGTCAGCATCGGTCGCCGAACGTTCTGTAGTAGCCGCTATGCGTTGTTGTCGCTGAGCCAATTGCCGCATTGTTTCCGCCAACGACTGGGACTGCATGACCTGTTCCAAAGATTCGCCGATCTCCTGCAGTTGCCGCGCAGCTTCGGCCTGCTGCTGGGCGGTTTCTTGAAGCGTCTGCCGCTGCTGGGCATCCCATTCGGTTTGCGCAATCGATTGCAACTTGCGCACCGCAGGCTGGATGGATTCTGCCGCCACATTTTCCAAGGGTTCAATCGCCTGAGCAAATCGCTGAACAAAAGGCGAATCGACTTGATTGATCGCCGCCCGCTGAGTCAATTCACGAGCCAATTGCAGCGCCGAATCGGTCTGACCTTCCAACTGCCGCTGCGTCTGCGTTTGGGCTGCACTGGCAATCTGCAGCGAAGTTTCCGCAGCACCAGCGTCGGACTGAGCGACTGCTTCGCCCACACGCTCGGCAGCGACCTGTTGACTGTTGGTCGCCTGACGCAATCGCTGCAAGCTCCGCTGGGCGGTTTCAGCCAACTGGGATTGCAGTTGCTGATCGTCAATGATCGTTAAGATCAATGCGGGACTGCGTCCCAACTGCTCGGCAGTATCGGTAGCGGCTCCCCACACGATCCATTGATCGACGGGTTTCTGGGGATCCCCCACTACATCGGGAAGCATGCCTTCGCTGGCATCGCGGTCAACGGCCTTCCCCTCCGCTGATTTTTCAACCGCTCCGGCTTGGTTCACCGAACGTGGCGGCACCAACCTTTGCAAATCCAAAACTAAGGACCTAGCGACCTCGCGGCTGTCGGCAGGTTGCGCAAACAACCATGGCTCGTCCGGCAAATCAGCGTTATCGACTTCCAATCCGCTGGCACTAACGACCAAACCGGTCATAGTGATGCCATGATCGTCTGCTGCGCTGAACGACAACGGAATTTTGGCGGTGGCCGTGACCTGCGACTGCGTGGGTGATTCGTCCCACCGAACCAGCGGAATCTGGTCCGCAGTGACGTCAATTTCAAATGTCGGCGCGAAGTCGCCCTGCAATCCCGCTTCGGTCTCCCACGTGACAGTCCATACCGCCTGGCCCTCCACTAGCGGAGAGACCGTCCGCCATAACCATTCGTGCTCCGAAACTCCCTGCCGCAGAGGCGTGCTGGAATGTCCGTCGCTAATACGTAATCGCCGAACTTCTCCTACAACCAGAAATCGAGCCGCTATCTCGCTGCCTGCAGGCACCGCAAACCTTTGGCGACGCTCCTCCCACCGGCCCCCACCCGCCGACGCCGGGGCCGTGACCTCAAAGGTGAAACGTTCCAGCGATGGCGAAACAGCTGTCCGGATTGTCTGCCATGCCATGGATTGGTCATCACCACCGGTTGCCCGGAGTTGGAAATCCGTTGCGGTTTCCGCTGCAGTCAATTCGTGCTGCCCCGTTTCTACATCGATGGGAATCGTTTTTTGGCGACTGCCGTCGAGGGTTCGGAAAAACAACTTCAGGTCGCTGGGAAGCGGGACGTCGTGAGCATCTGAAATGAGGACCGGCAGCGTTTCGCCCGCTGCAACCACATCAGGCAAATCCAACCGTAGCCAATGCGTCTGCGGCCAGGGGACTGCAGCCCAAGGTGTGAACAAACGTCGCAACCCGGTTTCGGTGACTTCCGGCTTGGCGACCAACAGGATCATCGTCAGCAAAAAGGCGACAAACCATCCCAGAACCGCGAAACGCAAAGGGCGTCGATCAATCACGTCCTCAGGATCTACGTGGCGAAAATCATTGGCGATTTGTTCTATTGCCAGTTGAGTCAGTCTGGTCGATCTGGACGGATTATCCGCAGCGTTGTTATTGCTGCCCCCCTTCCCGACCAACGCAATTGCACTGCTGAGCCGATCGCCGAGCGCAGGAAAATAACGCTCGATTCTGCTAGCGGTGTGCAGTGGCGTGATTTTTATCCGCCAGGCATTCCACAATAACCGCCAACTGATGCCCACCAGCGCCGCCGTGAATGACAGCGACAATCCCCAACGCCAAAGAGGGATAGGCAATCGAAAACTCCAGTCCAGCCAGATCGTCAAAACGATGATCGAAACGACGAAAACCATCCACAGAAGTAATGCACGTGTCCGCAGGCGGAATTCCGCGTGCCGTCCCAGGGCGGTCACCTCGTCCAGCATCCGCTCCGCCTTGTCGGACAGGGGAGGCACGGCAGATAATTGCGGTTTCGTCATCGCTGGATTTTCACTCATACCTCTAAGTATAGGCAAGTCAGCGAGAGTGAAAAATGCGGACGCGGCATTCCGTTACTAATTCGGCAGATTACGATTAAGAATTGATGCTGCGGAAAGTTTTGCTTGACCAGTACAAATTTTTTTCATTCCTGACGATTGCCCGACAAGAACCGCATGTCCACGTACGCCCCGTCGTCAGAAAAACAACCACAACGGGCTAGTAAGTACCATCCCTACCCGTTTTATTCTCCTCGGTTTTGGCACGGCATGCGTACCGGCACTTGGGTGCGATTGCTAGCAGAAAACAGGTTCCGAATCCATCCACTACGATTGCCGATGGCTTTGGGGATTTCGTTGGCATGCCCCGTGAACGAGGCGCTGTGGTTGCTGCAACAATGTTTGCATGGTCGCCGCCTGCGGGAGACCACGCTTGCGGCACCACCGATCTTTATCCTTGGTCATTGGCGCAGCGGTACTACGCTGATGCACGAACTGATCGACATCGATCCACGACTGGGCTGCCCGTCGACGTTTCAATGTTTCGCACCCCATCATTTTATTGTTTCGGAGTGGGTCTTTCGGCGTTTTTTCAATTGGCTGATGCCCCGCAAGCGGCCCATGGATAATATGGCCGCAGGCTGGGAGCGGCCCCAGGAAGACGAATTTGCACTGATGAATTTGGGAGGCAGGTCTCCGTATCGTCGGATTGCGTTTCCCAACCAGCCCCCCCCCGATTTGAAGTACCTTGACTGGGAGACGGTGACCGAATCGGAGGAGAAACACTGGCTGGCGACGTTGGACTGGTTCCTGCGTGCGGTCACCCTGCAGACCGACAGACGACTGGTCCTGAAAAGTCCCACGCACACGGGACGGATCGGGGTCTTGGCGCGATATTTTCCCGGCAGCAAATTTATTCACATGACTCGCGACCCGCGAAGCCTCTTTCCCTCGACCTGTCGACTGTGGCAGGGTCTGGACGAAGTCCAGTCCCTGCAAAGGCCAGCAGTCGATCGCCTGGAGGGCTATGTTGTTGAGTGTTTACAGCGGATCTATCGTGGTTTCCACCGAGACGTGGACAGCCTGCCCGACGATCGGATCATCCACGTGCGGTACGAAGATTTGGTTGCCGATCCCGTCGCTCAGCTTGATCGCGTCTACCAGCAATTGAATCTCGAACACTTCGCCACCGTTCGACCTGCTTTGCAAACTTGGGTAGAATCGCAACATCGTCAGTATGAAACCAACCGTCACTGCTTGTCGCCGGAGATGGAAACACGACTGCAAAGCGATTGGGCAGAATACTTCCGCAGGTATGGTTATTAGGCTGCGCGAAAAAAGCTCCGTCCAAGTTCTGCGTGGGGGGGCACCCGGGATGGGTGCTATTCCTGCCGAAGTTGCGTCCCAGCAGAGCCGCGAAGACTAGCCTTTTTGTACTTCAACAGACCCCGAACACCGATCATGTCGCATCCTTTTACTATCCAAACCGAACGGGCCTTGTTGCGAATCTGGAACCGGTTGGCGACGATCGCTTTGCTGTGTTCATCCTCCTGGATGCTGGGTTGTGGCGGTCGTGACGCCGTGACTGACGACCAACCGTCCGCATCTGAGTTTGCGGACACGGCACCGTCGAACGACCAAACTGTTACAACGCCATCGTCTCGGCAAGCCGTGAACCGAGGCGAGGTCGCCCCAGTCGAACCCCGCGAATACGAACTGGATGCTAAAAAGCTACTTGCCGCTCGACTGGACGATCAACAGGCTCGAAGGGGGTGGGTGCGACTATTTGATGGCAGCACTCTGTTCGGCTGGCAAATTGCGGGGGATGCAAATTGGCGGATCGAAGATGCGACGATCGTGGTGGATGCTGGTGAACCTAGTTTTTTGGCGACGTCGACCGTTTGGGATGACTATGAGCTGGAACTTGAGTTTCGCGTCGACACCAAAACCAACAGTGGGGTCTTTCTGCGGACTCCGCTATTCCCCGAATCTCCAGCTAGCGATTGTTATGAGGTGAACATTGCCCCCCCTGACGACCCCTACCCGACAGGCAGCTTAGTGCAGCGTGGCAAAGCCACACCTGAAGCAGTGAGAGCGTTTCAACCCGACCGTTGGCACCGCTTTCGGATTCGCGTTCAGGGCGCAGCGGTTACAGTCAGTCTGGATGACCAGCAGGTCTTGCAGTACGAAGATCCTGTGCCGTTACCACCGGGAAGAATTGCTTTGCAGCACAATCAGGGGAAAGTGGCCTTTCGTGACATCCGAGTCCGTCCATTGGGTTTGCAGCCTTTGCTGGACCAGTCGGACCTAGCCCAGTGGAAACAGTATCCCGACATGGATGGCGAATTCACGATCGATGAGGAGGGCTTACTAAGCGTGCGAGGGGGAAGCGGACAACTGGAAAGCCGCCAGTCGTATGGGGACTTCATTCTGCATGCTCGCTGCCGAACCAATTCGCCCGATTTAAATTCAGGCATTTTTTTTCGCTGCATTCCCGGCGAAAAAATGAACGGCTACGAGTGCCAGATTAGCAATGAGATGGTCGCAGACAATCCCCTGAAGCCAGCCGACTGCGGCACCGGAGGAATTTTCCGCCGCCAGGACGCTAGGCTCGTAGCGGGCGAGGACTTGCAATGGGTCAATATCCTCCTGGTTGCCTATGGCCCGAATTTCAGTGCTTGGGTCAACGGTCTACAGGTCAGCGACTGGACCGACGACCGACAGCCCGACCCCAATCCCCGCCGAGGGCTGCGTTTGGACCCGGGAACCTTGATGATCCAAGCACATGACCCAACAACCGATTTATCTTTCAGCGACTTCCGCGTGCGGTCCTATTCATCGACAACCACCACACCGCCTTAGGGGGCCGGCGACAAAAATGACTCGACACCGGAGACAGCCTCACCATTTCTTGTACTTTTCTCCTGGCTGATGCAGCCCTCCGCAATGGCACCTGCCTGGCTATTGCTGTACCGAACTCGCGGCGGGCTCCACTGGCTGACCTGGACCCTCATTTGGCGGAGGCAATGAAAAACCGCTGATGACGGGACCAGCACTCGGTCGCGTCTCCGCCCCGGTTTCCTTGCCCGTTGCGATGTTGTATGACGCGTCTGACGCCCCGCCAAATTGCTGGAAAGTTTCTTGCGCCGCCTGCTTGACTTGCTGCGCCGCCTCCAATGCTTGCGGAGCAGCCCTTGCAATGTTCATTGCCTTGCCAGCCGGTCCATCCAAACGCGCCAAAAGTTCGCGAGATCGTTCCACCGCGCGTCTGATGGCGGTATCCTCTCCCGCTTGCGGTTCGTACTTCAACGCCTCCGTGAGCTGCACCCGCGCATTTTCGTATTGACCTTCGTTGAATTCTAGATAGGCCATATTGTAATGCGCAACCGCAGGCTTGTTATGCTGGGCAAGCGTTGCCATCGCTTGGTCCGGCTTGCCACTTTT
>SLFV01000524.1 GCA_007124075.1 Roseimaritima sp. | reverse complement strand
TAATATGCCGCAGCAGTTAGGCGACCAACGCTTGGTGGCTTACCCTCATCCCCAAGTCGTTTTCCAGTACTACGATGGCCGGACCGGGGAACTGGCGTACGCGGAGTCCATTAGTGTTCCGCGTCAAGCGAACGGTTCCTAAACGGTACGTCCCAGCATACGATCTAAAGCATCTGAGGTGTGATAGACGAGCGCTTCGGGGTAGTGAGGAAAGGGGTGAAAGTATTCGAACGTCAAATAACCCTCGTATCCCACCTCGGTAAACGCGTCTAGGACGTCCGGCCAATCGGTGGTACCATCGAGCAAAGGGCGGAAGGATTCCAGCGAGAACTGCGTTCCGGCTTGTTTGCTGTATTCCTTCAAGTGAACGTTGTTAATCCGAGACCCCAATTGCCGAATCCAGTCCTCTGGAAACTGGAACTGCATGATATTCCCCGTATCAAAATGAACGCCGATTTGGTCGGATTCAAACGCATCGACAAACCGATTCATTTCCATGGGTGTCATCAGAAACCCGTTGGCAAAGATGTTTTCGACATTCAGGAAAACCCCTGCCTGTTTGGCCTGTGGCAGCACCGCCGCCAATGACTCGGTTGCCCGCTGCCAGCAAACGTCCGAGGCAACGGGTTCCGGTTCGGGTGACCAGGGAATATAGACAGCTCCCGGGACGACCAACAGATTGGCAGTCCCCAACTGATGCGCCGCATCAATCATCTTGGGCAACAGTTCACGACCTTTGGCGCGACGTTGCGGGTCGTTGGATGTCAGCGAATAGGGCCAAAACAAAAATGAACACAGCCCGGAAACCTCCAGTCCCAAATCTCGCGTTAATTTTCCAACTTCCTGCAACTGTCGCTCATTGGCCTGGATCGAAATATCGCTTTCCAAGTCGTAATTCAATTCCACGGCATCAAACCCCGCCGCTTTGCAGACTTCCAAACACTGCCTCAGGTCCATCGTGTCGGGATATGGCAAAGCCCACAGGTTGATCGATTTCTTCATCTTGTACCGTTTTGCGGCGTGGGCTGGCTTTCCGGCGACTTGCGGGGGGGACTGTGTCATCGCGGCAGCGGCAGTCCCCATCACCGTAGGCCCAAACACGGCGGCATACGCCAACCATTCACGGCGTGGCAAGCGGAAATCATCAGGAGTCATCTGCGGACTTTCTGGCGCAAGGGAATTCAAACGTAGTCTGGCGATCATTATTGTTAGCCGCAATCTGGCTTCGCCGCAACGACCTTTGCCGTCGGATACGAATTTCGGACACTACGACAACAACAGGTTCCCCTCGCCGCCGGAGTGCTCCTCCCATTCGCGACGAACTTCACGGAGTCCGTAGGCACACATTTCAAATTGCTCGCTCAACCGCTGCAGCAACTCCCCTGCGGGTCGCGACTCATCGGCCTCGATTTCCGCGGCGATCGCATACGCCCGCTTACCCTGGCGATAATAATTGATGAATCCATCGACTGTTTGCACCGGAGCTTGTCGCTGCAGGCTTTCGGGAAACATTCCGGTCCAAAAAAGGGTGACGTCACCAATGTGTCGGTGGACATCCCGCTTTGCCAAACCGACCCGACGTTCGGCTTCCATCATCATCTGAACTACCTCGGCCACCGGTTGTCCTGTTCGCTTGCGGACGCGAACCAAGGCATCGGTCCGTACAAACCGCAACAGCAGGTCACTCAGATAATCAACCAACTGAACATCCGCGACGCCCAATCGACCGTGAAAAATATATTCGTTCAGCCCAGAGAAAAATCGTTCTAAGGGTGAAACTGGGGGAGTTGGTGATTCGTGCATTTTCATCACCTCGCACACAACGAGTTGTACGGAAAACGTCCCGTGTCGTTGGATCAATGCGAACCCATCGCAAGGATCGTCTACCTTCACAATTAATAAGAAGTCCCCCAAAGGTCAATAGAAAATTCCCCCGTTTCGTCACGCCGGCACGGATCTCGGTCAAATGACGCTTAATCATCCAGCGGGTTTTTATTCGCATTGGGACGATTCGGGCTTCGCCGTGCTAGGCCCGCGCGATCCAATAACGACCGTCGGAGCAACTCCTCGACGTCGTCGTCATCCGGTGGCGGTGTGCCATAGGCCCCCAATTCCTGGGGGTTGTACACAACCTTGAACTCATGTTTCGCCAGGGAAAGCGTGCAGCCCGGGTCAAGCCGCTTACGGTAAATCCGCTTGCCGTCGACCTTGGTTCCATTGCGACTGTTCAAATCGCGGACGAACCAGTACCCGCTTTCCAGCGATAACCGACAATGCTGCCCTGACACATTAGAGAATTTCAGCGAAATGTCGCACGATTCGCGACGCCCAATCAGTAATTTGCTTTTGTGCAATGGAATCGGGTCGCCACCACCACAGGGGACCAGTTCGCCGCGATTTTTCTCTGCGTAAGTACTGTCATGCGAATTGTCCGAAGATCCTGGGAAATGACTCATTTTTTCAACCGCACAACAAGCAGCAACGAACAGCAGCAACGCACACCACGACGACCAGGAAGTTTGGAGAGGCGTCGCCTGCCTGGTATTCTCCTACATCTCATTTTCGACGAAAATGGGCGGATGACAATGGATTCCTAATGAATAACGAAGAAAAAAAATTGCAGAACGGACCCCAAAATGGTCAATCCCAACGGCCTGCCCGTCATTGTGGCCCCGAGAAGGTTTCTAATGTTGATGATCGTCTGCAGTGGATTCAGGAGGGATTGTGCTTCAATGCGTTCGGTGCTGCGCTGCGCCGGCGATTTGGTGGACGCATTCAACGCGTCAGCATCGATGCGGGCTTTACGTGTCCCAATGTAGACGGTGCGGTGACACGGGGTGGCTGTAATTTTTGTGACAATCGTTCGTTCAGCCCCAGTCGACGCGTCCGTTTGGCCAGCGTGATCGATCAAATGCAACGAGGTATCGCGGCAGTCACCAAACGTTATGACAAAGTCGCTGGTTTTATTGCTTATTTGCAACCCGCGACCAATACATACGGTCCGATCGACCAATTAGAAGCGCTTTATCGCGCGGCCTTGGAGGTGTCCCCGCATGTCGTTGGATTAGCTATTGGGACGCGACCCGACTGCGTTCCCGACGAGGTTCTGGACCTGATTGACGTGTTGGCGGCACGGCACTATGTGTCGCTGGAATATGGCATGCAAACGATCCACGACCGGAGCTTGGACTGGATGAACCGCGGGCATCATCACGCTGCGATGATCGACGCGATGGTTCGCAGTCGTGGGCGACGGTTTGAAACCTGTGGGCATGTGATCCTGGGAATTCCGGGCGAATCGCATGAAGACATGCTGCAGACGGCGGAGGAGATCGGGCACCTGGGCCTGGATGCCGTCAAACTGCACAACCTGTACGCGGTTCGCGGGACACCCCTGGGCGATCAGGTTGCCGCGGGCCAGGTGCGGATGATGGATCGACAGGCTTACGTCAGCACTGTCGTCGATTTCCTGGAGCGTATCCCGCCTCAGGTCATCGTGGAACGTGTCAGTGGCGAGGCTCCCCCGGATTACTTGCTGGAACCCCGCTGGTGCTTGGAAAAGTCAGCAATCCGCTTGGAAATCGAACGGGAGTTTCGACGCCGCGGTTCACGCCAAGGTGCAGCCTACCGACCGTCACCACAACGAACCAACCCAGGGGCTACCGCCGATCAGACCCCCGCTGCGATCATGCAAAAACTAAGCCGCAGTCGCGTCCTGCCGGTTCTGAAGCTGTAGATTTTGCGAGAAACCGAGGATGCCCCATCGAGAACCCCCCATCATCTCCCGGTGCCAGCTTGTTCACGACGACCTTGTTCAAGCCAGCAGTGGCAGCGATCGAAAACTTCCCGTCCTGGTCGGTTGAACCGCTAGAAATCTGGCCACCTTGGCTGCCAACAAACGCTACGGTCGCCTTTTCAAGCGGTTGACCGTCCAGGGTTACCGTGCCCCTGACAACGATTTTGCCGTCGGACGAACCGCAGCCGCTGATGCACAGCATCGGGGCCCAAAAGACCACCGCGTAAAACAAGTGTAAACGCCGAGCGCGCGTCCCTAATCATGGCTAAACCCCCGCAACAATCAAGAGAAGAAGGAAATGTTTGCCATTACGGTAACGCCTCCAAAAGGCACCTGCAACGAAAATGAGAACCGAACTGACCATGCCGGTGAAAAAAACTCGGGCTGGCAAAAGAAAAAAAACGAAACCGCAAAGGAAAAATAGGTTCCTTTAAAGCAGCTTTCTGACGGAAAACCTGGGGTTTCATCGCGTCAATGCTAGCTAATACGCCAGTGATATTTCGCGTTCGGTTGCGCCGCGAATTGACAACTTGACGCGTGCTGAGGAAAACGGGTGGTTGTAGCAAGCCAAATCCATTGTCTCTTTTCATGGAAAACATGATCCAGAACCGATTAGAACGTCTGAAGAACTGCAAACCGGCCATCCTGCCCAGTCTTCTGCAATGCGATTTCGGCGACCTTCGGGGCGAGGTTCAGCACTTGCGGGAGGCGGGGGTTGAGGTATTGCACTTGGACGTGATGGACGGACAGTTTGTGCCTAATCTCACCTACGGCATGCCGATCGTGGCCGGTTTAAAGAAGCACACCGACATGTTTTTGGATGCGCATTTAATGATCCAGGAACCTGCCGCCTATGTGGATGCTTTTGCCGATGCAGGTGCCGACATGATCACGTTCCATATCGAAGCGGTCGGCGGCCCTTTGCAGGCGATCGAGGTTTTAAAACAGATCCGTGGTCGCGGTTTGGTCGCGGGTCTGGCGCTCAACCCCAAGACGGCCTTGCATGATTTGGACCAAGCGATACCGTATGCCGACGGGGTGCTGGTCATGAGCGTGCCCGCGGGTTTTGGGGGACAACCTTTTGACCCCGTCGCGGTCGATAAGCTCCGTTTGCTGCGAAAATCGCACCCCGAACTGCTGCTGCAAGTCGACGGTGGAATCAACGCGGATACTATCGGCGATTGTCACGCGGCGGGTTGCGATCTGTTTGTTGTTGGTTCGGCGATCTTTGGGATCGACGATTATTCGGCTGCGGTCAGGCGATTACGTGCTGCATTGCAGGCCTCTTCTTCCACCTTGTAGATAATCCTTGCATGTTAGAGATCGTTTTGGTGCGTCCCGGTGCAACCGACTTTGATGAACAAGGGCGAATCAAAGGTTGCCTTGATATGCCGATGTCGGCCAACGGGCATCAGCAAGTCGACAGGCTGGCCGGTGAATTGTCGGGATATTCATTGGAAACCATTTACTGTGGCCCGTGTGAATCGGCCAGACAAACCGCTACGCGGCTTGCCCAGGGCCGGCGTGCGAAGATGAAAACCATCGACTGTTTGAAAAATGTCGACCACGGCTTGTGGCATGGCAAACTGATTGCGGAGGTCCGACGGCAGTTACCACGCGTTTACCGACAAGGCCAAGACAGCCCGCAATGTCTTTGCCCACCACGCGGCGAAACGTTGGAGGAAGCAGCGGACCGAATCAAAACCGCAATCGCCAAGATCTTACGCAAGCATCGTCACGGAAGCATTGCAATCGTGGTCCCCGAACCATTGGCCAGCATCGTCGCAGTACTGCTGAGCGGAGGAACGATCCAAGATTTATGGAAAGTTGAAACCGACACCGGTTCGTATGAAGTTTATCAGGCGGTTGAAAGCCAGAACGATGCATGGGACGCCAGGTTAACACTGAGGCCCAAGGTTTGTTTGACGCCCAATTTCTAAAACGCTTGGAGTACCTGTCGATCTTTTCCCAGCGGGCTCGCGGCGGCGACATGCTGGCTCAGCGGCGTGGGGGGCAAATGGGGGGTGGGGTCGAGTTCGCCGAGTATCGTGATTATCTGCACGGGGACGATCTGCGGCATGTCGACTGGAATGTGTATGCCCGGCATGGCGATTTGCTGCTGAAGCGGTTTCACGAAGAACGTGATCTGCCGGTTTATTTGCTACTGGACGTCAGCGAAAGCATGGCGATTGGCGATCCGACCAAGTTTGATTTTGGTCGACAATTGGCAGCAGGTTTGGCTTACATCGCGCTTTCTGATTTTGATCGTGTGGGAATCGTCACCTTCGATGGGAAAGTCCGGTCGTCGCTTCCGATGATGCGCGGGAAGAATCAAATCCTGCGTGTATTGAAATTCCTGGAATCGCTGCAAACCAGCGGGCAAGCAAGTGATCTGGAGGCTGCGGTTGCACAGTTTGGGCAACGCGTCCGGCACCCGGGGGTTGCGATTCTGATCAGTGACCTCCTGGATGCGAGCGATTTTTCTGCGGGTCTGGACCGGCTTCGGTACCACCGATTCGAAACCCATGTTGTTCAAATCCAGGCCCAGGAAGAACTATACCCGACGGCCGTAGGCGATATAGAATTGGAAGATGCAGAAACGGGCGCGCGCCGTCAGGTGACCATCACGCCCCAGCACGTTCAACGGTACCGTCAGCGGATCGGGGAATTCAATGCGGCGGTCCAGCGTTATTGTCGCCAGTACGCGATGACCCACGTGCGCGCCTTGTCCGACGTTCCCTTCGATTTCGTGCTGACCGGCATGATGCGAGACGCCGGGGCCATTCGGTAGGGCAAGCGGCGGCCATGATGGTACCGCAGTGGGGCGCCAGAATTCCATTTTTACGAAGGGAATTCTGGCGAACACGAACGGTTACCTAAGTCGCGATCATTCTTGGCCACCGGAGCTCGATTCAGCTCCTCCACCAAACATGCTTCCCAGCACGTCTTTGTTCGGAGCAGGTTCGTCTGACGTCAATGGTTCCTGTATCGGTGGTGACGGAGCATCTTCGCTTTCGCCGGAAACTCCGTTGTCGGAGGCAGCCAGTAACGGGAACGATTCGGTTAGGCTTTGAATCGGTTCATTGGCCTGTTCCTCCAACGTTTCACGATGCAATCGAACCACCGAATCCTGGAAGATCCGGAATCCCGTCCCGGCGGGAATCAAATGCCCCAAAATCACGTTCTCCTTCAGGCCCACCAAACGGTCAACCTTACCCGCCAACGCCGCCTCGGTGAGGACCTTTGTCGTTTCCTGGAACGATGCAGCACTGATGAAACTGTTGGACTGCACGGCGGCCTTCGTAATCCCCAGCAGTTGCGTGCTGGCGCTGGAAGGTCTGGCTTTCTTTCCCTTGCAAGGCGTTCCACCAGCGGCTTCCAGTTCGGCATTGGTCTGTTCAATCGCCTCCTTGGGGACGATAGCCCCGACCTCAAAATGACTATCGCCTTGCTCGGTAATTTTCAAGCAATTTGCCAACCTTTGGTTCGCTCGGCGAAATTCGAACTTATCCATCACCATCCCTTCCAGCAGATTTGTGTCACCGCACGACTCGACTTTTACTTTGCGCAGCATCCGAGCAATAATCACCTCGCAGTGCTTGTCATTGATTTCAACCCGCTGTGAGCGATAGACCTGCTGAATCTCATGCAGCAGATACTGCTGGACCGCCTCCTCGCCCGAAACCCGCAGGATGTCATGCGGAACCAACGGGCCATCAACCAAGGCTTGGCCCGCTTTGACAACATCGCCACTGTGAACCAAGAAACGTTTACCGTAGGGAACCAAGTGTTCGCGTTCGATCCCAGATTCGCTGCGAACGATGATGGCTCGTTTGCCCCGTTTTTTCTCGGCCTTCAGCTCCACCACCCCGTCAACCTCGGCGATCACCGCAGGATCCTTCGGTTTGCGAGCCTCGAAAATCTCCGTGATTCTTGGCAGACCCCCGGTAATGTCACTGACTCCCCCCGATTCGCGAGGCATTTCAGCAATGACCTTACCTGGTTTGACCAAAGTCCCCTCTTCGACGGTCAAGACCGCACGTTCGGGAAGGTACTGAAATTCCAGGGTGTTCCCCTGTTCGTCCTCGATGACGACCTGGGGTTGCAATTCCCCTTTGTGGTCGGTGATCCTCATTCGCACCTGGCCGCCAACCTCTTGTTCCATCCGCATGGTCTCGCCTTCGATAATATCTTCGAAGCGGACCTTGCCGGCCATTTCGGTCATAATAGGAATCGCGTACGGGTTCCATTCGCACAAAACGGCTCCTTCCTTGACCTGCTGCCCTTCTTGAACCAACAATTTTGCCCCCGTGGGGATGTCATGGGATTCAATCTCGCGGCCTCGTGAATCGACCAACGCGATCGCTCCGTTGCGTGTCAGGACAACATCGTGTCCTTCGTCGTCACGGATCGTCCGCATACGAATCAGGCGAACTTCGCCAGCGGATTTACACTTAACGTCGGATTCTTCCACCTCCTTGGTGGCTGTGCCTCCGATATGGAACGTGCGCATCGTCAATTGGGTACCCGGTTCGCCGATGGACTGCGCGGCAATAATGCCAACGGCCATCCCCTCTTCCACCAAATCCCCGGTGGACAAATCCATCCCGTAACAACGACGGCACACGCCCAGCGGGGCGTCACAGGTCATCGGGCTGCGAACCTGGATTTTTTCCAGCCCCAAGGACTCAATCTTTCTGGCAATCTCGGGTGTGATCAAACCGCTGTCTTCGACGATCAGTTCGTCAGTGATCGGATGCACGATGTTTTGACGACTCACCCGACCGACGATCGATTCGGCCAAGCTCAGTTCGACTTTCTCGCCCCGGAAGATCACACCCTTGTTGATTCCCTGGGTCGTGCCGCAGTCTTCCATCGTAATGACCACGTTTTGAGCAACGTCGGCCAGTTTACGAGTCAAATAACCGGAGTCGGCAGTCTTCAACGCGGTATCGGCCAAGCCTTTCCGCGCCCCGTGCGTCGAGGAAAAGTATTCCAGCACGGACAACCCTTCGCGAAAGTTGGCCTTAATCGGCGTTTCGATGATATCGCCCGACGGCTTGGCCATCAAACCGCGCATCCCACCCAACTGCCGAATCTGTTCGATGCCACCACGAGCACCTGAATGCGCCATCAGATACACAGGATTCACGTAGGAACCATCCCCACGAACATCATTTTCCATCGCGGACATCATGTCACGCGTGATCTGCTCACGAGCCTCGGTCCACGTATCCAAAACTTGCAGGTAACGCTCTTGGCCGGTCAAACCGCCTCGCTCGTAAACCTTCTTCAATTTCATCACTTTCTTTTCAGCTTCTTGGATGAACTGCGTCTTGGTTTCGGGGGTCACCAAATCGTCGGTTGCGAAGGAAAGCCCACTGCGAGTCGATTCGCGGAAGCCTAATTGCATCATGTCGTCCAACAAATTGATCGTTGCACGTCGCCCCAAACGCTGATAGCAATCGCTGATGACTTTAGCCAAGTCCCCCGACCGCATCGGGTAATTGTAATAGTCCATCCCTTCAGGAAGTATTTGGTTGAACCGAATTCGCCCCGGAGTGGTTTCCACGGTCGCCCCGTAGTCATTCTTCCCATCACTACTTTTGGGTTTCTGATGCCGCGGCAGACGGACCCTAATGACCGCATGCAGATCAGCAACGCCTTGAGAAAAAGCCAGATCGGCTTCGTCCGGGCTGGCAAAAACCATCCCCTCGCCCTTGCGACCGGGTAGCGAGATCGTCGTGTAATAACAACCCATCACGATGTCCTGCGACGGACTCATGATCGGCTTGCCGTTGGAAGGCGCAAACACATTGTTGGTGCTGAGCATCAGTGTATGCGCTTCGACTTGGGCTTCGATTGACAATGGCAAATGAACTGCCATCTGATCACCGTCAAAATCGGCGTTAAAGCCGCGACAGACCAGCGGATGCAGATGGATCGCATTGCCTTCCACCAAAGTCGGCTCAAACGCCTGAATGCCCATTCGATGCAACGTCGGGGCGCGGTTGAGCATCACCGGGTGGTTGGTGATCACCTGTTCCAGGATGTCCCAGACCTCCTCGTCTTTGCGTTCGAGCATCTTCTTGGCCGATTTGATCGTATCCGCATGCCCCAATTCCTTCAGACGCCGAATAATGAAAGGTTGGAACAGTTCCAGTGCGATATTTTTGGGCAACCCGCATTGAGGTAGCTTCAGTCGCGGGCCCATCACGATCTCGCTTCTCGCTGCCTAGTCAACACGTTTGCCCAGCAGATTTTCGCGGAATCGTCCTTGCTTTCCTTTGATCATGTCGGTTAGCGATTTCAGTGGGCGATTGCTGCTGCCCAATACAGGACGCTTGCACCGGTTGTTGTCAAACAATGCATCGACGGATTGTTGCAACATCCGTTTTTCGT
>SLFV01000048.1 GCA_007124075.1 Roseimaritima sp. | reverse complement strand
GTAAAGCCAATGACTTGCATCGGTTTTGTATGATGCCCTTGCCCCTTGCCCCTTGCCCCTTGCCCCTTGCCCCTTTCGACCTGGGCCGATTGCAATTTCCTGCCGGTTTGCCGCGTTTTGTCATTTGGCAGCGAATTCCTGTCCAGCGGCCGCCTCCCGTTGCGTCCGGACCGTGATCGAGCGCAGGCTTTCACCCAGACCTTCTTTCGGAGATTGTATCAACATGTTGCGACCTCGTTGTCCAGCGTGGCGTTTGCCGCTTTCTGTCCTTGGCAAAATTCTGTTTATTGGATGTTGCGGCTTGCTGGCCAGCATGAACGCTGCCGCATTTGCCGACCAAGACGACGCGGACTCCATTCCGGCGGCTGACGCTCCGATCAGCTTTCGCGAACACATCGTGCCGATCTTTCGGACCCACTGCTATGGTTGCCACCAGGGGGCCAAAC
Source organism: Roseimaritima sp. (assembly GCA_007124075.1). Classification (GTDB taxonomy): domain Bacteria; phylum Planctomycetota; class Planctomycetia; order Pirellulales; family Pirellulaceae; genus Roseimaritima. Next base: position 9,752 of record SLFV01000048.1, on the reverse strand, counting down.
AGCAGGGAGCCTACGTGATGACCGCCTTTGACACGCTGCTGTCCGGTGGCGAAAGTGGTCAGGAGGCGATCGTGCCGGGTGATCCCGAGGCCAGTTATCTGATGTCCCAGATCATTCCGACCGATGGCCGGGCGGAAATGCCAAAGGGCGACTTGCCCCCACTGTCTGCAACGGAGATCGAACAGGTGCGTACCTGGATCGCCAGCGGAGCCGTCAACGACACGGTCGAAACCGAAGTGGTTTACAGCAACGATTCACCGCCGGTCTACCATCGTCCGCCGGTCCTGACGGCTGTCGCGGTTGCGCCGGACAACCAGTTGATTGCGGTTTCAGGTTTTCATGAAGTTTTGCTACTGGACGCGGCAAGCGGACAAGTAGACGGCCGGTTGATCGGACTGAGCCCCAGGATCGATTCGTTGGCTTTCTCCCCCGACGGTTCGCGACTGGCGGTCGCGGGGGGGGCTCCCTCGCAACGTGGTGAATTGCAAATTTGGGATGTGAACTCCCGGCAGTTGGAAATGTCGTTGCCCGTCACCTATGACACGATCACGGGGGTAAGCTGGTCGCCCGATGGCAAACAGGTTGCTTTCGCGTGTGCCGATACCACGATCCGTGCCGTGGATGCGGAAACGGGACAACAGGTGTTGTACCAAAGTGCTCACGAAGACTGGGTACGCGACACGGTTTATTCGGTCGATGGCTCGCATTTGGTGTCGGTCGGCCGCGACATGACGGTCAAGCTGACCGAAGTGGCGACGGAGCGATTTATCGACAACATCACATCGATCACGCCGGGGGCGTTGTCCGGGGGGGTCAACTCCGTGGCACGACACCCCGACCGCGATGAACTGTTGGTCGGCGGTGCCGACGGTGTGCCGAAGCTGTATCGCATGTTTCGTCAGACGGCTCGCAAGATTGGTGACGATGCCAATTTGGTGCTTCGCTTGCCAGCGTTGCCAGGCCGCATCTTCAGCGTTGACATCAGCCCCGATGGCAGTCTGCTTGCTGCGGCCGCGACGGTGGATCGCGCCAGTGAGGTCCGGGTCTGGAAATACGACGTTGACGGCGAGATGCCTGCGGAGATCAAACGGATCCAAGGCAAACGGGTAAGCGATCGGTCGGCGGCGGAGAAACAAAAGCTCCAAGAGTACGTGACCAAGGAAGTGTCTCAAGTGGCCCAAGTCAAACTGCCCGAAGGGGCGGTATTTTCCATTGCTTTCGCACCAGACAATCGCCTGATCGTGGCCGGAGGCGATGGTAATCTGCGCGTCTTGCCCGCCGGCGAGGATCAATTTCAGACGGTTTGGCCCGTAGCCCCAGCGGCGGAGCAAACGACGGCAACGACCGAGGCGATGGCTAGTTTTGATCCGAGAAGCTGGGCGGCAGTGCAGGCAGGAAAGCTGGGCTCCCCAGGAGAGACCGAGGCTGCGAACACCGCGATCGATCGGAACACGCTGACCGGGCTCCAAGTTGAACCGGAGGAAATTCACCTGCGGGGTCGATTTGATTACACACAATTGCTGGTTACCGGCACGCTGGATGCAGATGCTGCGGTCGACATGACCAATCAGTGCGAGCTGGAATTGCCTGATTTTCTGGTGGCGGAACCGGGAGGGTTGCTGCGTCCGATCCAAGACGGTGCGGGGGAGATCATCATCCGCTGTGGTCAGCAGCAGGCGTCGATTCCCGTCACCGCGGTCGACGTGCAAGCGGAGCGGACCATCGATTTCATTCGCGATGTCAACCCAGCGCTGTCGCGTCTGGGTTGCAATCAGGGGACCTGCCATGGTGCGCAGGCCGGAAAGAATGGTTTCAAGCTGTCGCTGCGTGGGTACGATCCCATTTTTGATTTGCGAGCGTTATCGGACGATTTGGCGGGGCGAAGGTTAACTTCGGTTTCCCCGGATGACAGCCTGATGCTGCTGAAACCTCTGGGAATGGTGCCACACGAAGGGGGCGTGCTGATGACGGCGGACGATCCGTATCATGCGATTTTGCGAGGCTGGATTGCGTCCGGTGCTCATCTGGATTTGGCCACTCCCCGGGTACAGCGAATTGAGGTTCTACCGCACAACCCCACGGTCCAAACGGTGGGCCAGCGTCAACAGATTCGCGTCGTTGCTCATTACCAGGATGGTTTGCAGCGTGATGTGACTCGGGAAGCGTTTATTGAAAGTGGTAATGGGGAGGTCGCGGTGGCTGATCGCCACGGCGTGGTGACGACGTTACGCAGAGGCGAGGCCCCGGTTTTGGCGCGATACGAAGGGGCTTACGCGACGACGACGTTGACGGTTATGGGGGACCGCGATGGGTTTGTGTGGCAACAACCGGAAACCTGGGGCCGAATCGATGAATTGGTGGCGGAAAAGTGGCGGCGATTGAAGCTACTGCCCAGCGAACTGGCCAGCGATGAGGCCTTCCTACGTCGCGTCACGCTGGACCTGACAGGGTTGCTGCCGACGGCCACCGAGGTACGTGAATTTTTGGACGATGACCGACCGACCCAGCAAAAGCGTGACGAGGTGCTTTCGCGGTTGAGCGGAAACGATGCCTTTGTTGATTACTGGACCAACAAGTGGGCCGATCTGTTGCAGGTAAACCGTAAATTTTTGGGGGTGGAAGGTGCCCGCGAATTTCGGCAGTGGATCGAATCGGCGGTCCAAGAAAATCGGCCCTACGATCAATTTGCACGCGAAATCTTGACCGCGACGGGGTCCAACCGCGAGCATCCCGCAGCGTCGTATTACAAAATTCTGCGTGATCCCGAAACAACGGTTGAAAACACGACTCACTTGTTCCTGGGGATTCGTTTTAACTGCAATAAGTGCCATGACCATCCGTTCGAACGCTGGACCCAGGATCAGTATTACGAAACGGCGGCGTATTTCGCACAAGTCGCATTGAAACCTGATCCGGAAAGCAAAGATCGCAAGATCGCTGGCAGTGCGGTGGAAGGAGCCAAACCGCTGTTTGAAGAGGTCTACGATCGGCCATCCGGGCAGGTGTTGCACGAACGCACAGGGTTGCCCGTCGAAGCGGCGTTCCCGTACGAGGCGGAATTTGAGGCGAGCGAGGATGCGACGCTCCGCGAGCAATTGGCGTTGTGGATGACGTCGGCGGATAACCAATATTTTGCGCGGAGTTACGTCAATCGAATTTGGGGTTACCTCACCGGGGTCGGATTGATCGAACCCATCGATGATATCCGCGCGGGTAACCCATCGTCGAATCCTGAACTGTTGGATTACTTGACGGAGCGGTTCATCGAAAGTGGGTTTGATACACGATCCTTGATGCACGAAATCTGTTCCAGTCGGACCTATCAATTATCGGTGGTGCCGAATCAGTGGAATGCGGACGACGTCAGCAACTACGCTCGGGCGACGCCGCGTCGGTTGTCGGCCGAGGTCCTGTTCGATGCAGTTCATGCTCTGACCGGGGCAACCTCGCAGATCCCGGGAGTCCCCGCGGGTACCCGAGCAGCTTCACTGCCCGATGCAGGCGTTGAACTGGCGGATGGATTTTTGGCAAATTTGGGGCGACCGCCTCGTGAAAGTGCTTGCGAATGCGAACGCAGCAGCGAACTGCAACTGGGGCCGGTGATGGCGCTGGTCAGCGGGCCAACCGTCGGGACCGCAATTGCTAGCGAGAAAAACCTGCTGCGAGATTTGGTCGCCCAGCACGAGGAGGATCGTCGTCTGGTGGAGGAGATTTTCGTGCGGGCGTTGGCGCGATTTCCGACCGATGCCGAATTTGCGGCCTGTCAGGAGGTGTTTGCGCAGATTCCTGAAGATCACGAAACCCTGGTACAAACCGTTGCCCAGCGCGAGCAGTGGTGGCAGGGCGAACGGCAGCGTTTGGAAAAAGAGCGGCGGGAACGTTTGGCGGAACGGCAACAGCAATTGTCGGATCTGGTGGAACAGCTTCGTCCCGAAACCGAACGTTTGACGAAAGAACGCGATGAAAGGATCGCGGCCGCCCAGCAGGCGCTCGAACAGACCCAGGCGTCGCTGCCCGAACGTATCGCGAAGTATGTTGCCGATCATCGCGGCAGTGTCGCTTGGTATCCGCTGCAACCGGTCGCTTTGGCGACCACCAACAAGGCGACGTTGCGCAGTCAACCCGACCGCTCGATCGTCGCTTCGGAAAACGCGGACAAAGGGGCCTACGAAGTCAAGGTACACAGCACGTTGTCCGGGATCACAGGTTTTCGCCTGGAAGCCCTGCCGGTGGAAGGTTTGACCGGTGGTGGACCGGGGTTGCCGAACAACGGAAATTTTGTGGTCACCGAATTTCAAATTACCGCCGCGCCGATCGATGCGCCCGAGAAAGCGGTCCCTGTGAAGCTGAAGAAAGCGGAGGCCAATTTTAGCCAATCCAACTTCGCCCCCGGTCAAATGATCAACGGCAAGACCAACGATCAAGGTGGCTGGGCGGTCAGCCCGCACGGTGGCATCGTCCACTGGGCAACGTTTCAAACCGACCAACCCCTGGATTTCGAAAAGGGGGTGGTGCTGACATTTACCCTTCATCAAAACCACAACGCGGCTGACCATCGTCTGGCTCGCTTTCGTATCAGTGCCACGACCCACGTGGGGGACCTGCCGCTGTCGATCCCGGAGGCCTTTGCGAGTGTTCAGTCCAACGATGCGGATTTCCAAGCCGACCCGCTGCTGATGGCCTACTTCCAGAAGATGGATGAGGCGTTGTTGCAAAAGCAGGAAGCGTTGACGGTCGCCAAACGTCCGGTTCCGGAAAACGAAGGGGTGACTTCGTTGAAACGGCAAATCCAAGCATTGGAGGTGGAGACCACGGACGATTCGCGTTTGGTACAATTGCGCAAGGACCTACAGCAAAGCGAGCAGCAACAGCAGCAACTTCGGCTGACGGCTGCGGAAGACCTGACCTGGGCATTGATCAACAGCCCCGCCTTTCTTTTTAACCACTAAGGATTTCGTTCATGTTGTCATTTCAAGGTAATTCGCTGGCACGTGATTTGTGTGATCCTCACCTAAAACCCGCTCGACGCGACTTTTTGCGAGTCGGTGGATGTGGAATGCTGGGGATGTCGCTGGGGTCGATGTTGCGGATGCAAGCCGTCTCAGCGGACTCGCAACACGCGGGCGGTCCGGGGTGGGGCAAGGCGAACAGCATTATCATGGTCTACCTGCAGGGCGGGCCAAGCCAATTGGATCTGTGGGACCCGAAGGAAAATGTTCCCGACAATGTGAAAAGCATTTTTTCGCCGATCAGCACCAAACTGCCGGGGATCATGTTTACGGAGAATCTGCCGCGTCTGTCGCAGATCAATGATCGCTTCACGATGATTCGCTCGCTGTCTTACACCCCCAATGGTTTGTTTAACCACACTGCGGCGATCTATCAGATGATGACCGGGTATACGACCGATAAGGTCAGCCCGTCGGGACAGTTGGAACCGCCCACGCCGAAAGATTTTCCTAACTTTGGCAGTAACTTGATTCGACTGCGTCCCCTGGACGAACCGATGCTGCCGTTTGTCATGTTGCCACGTCCGCTACAAGAGTCCAACGTGGTCGGCAAGGGCGGTGGTGCTGGGTTCCTGGGCAAAGCCTACGAGCCTTACACGCTGTATCCGCCGGGGGATGACATGGATATGGACAAAATGTCAAAAATCAAGATCGACGATCTGCAACTGCGTCCCGAGGTTTTCAGTATTCGCTTGCAGCGTCGTGCGCGGCTGCGGCAGTTACTGAATCAGCAGATGCCGGAAATCAATCGCGCGGTGGAATCCTACGAATTGGACGAGTATTACGACCGAGCCTTGTCGCTGATCGTTTCCGGCCGCGCGCGGGAGGCGTTTGATTTGGCCGCCGAACCGGAAGATTTACGCCAGCGGTATGGAAAGAACACCTTCGGACAAAGCTGCTTACTGGCACGCCGTTTGGTCGAAGCCGGAACGCGGGTGGTCGAAGTGATTTGGCCCAAAGTCGCCAACAGCAACAATCATTCCTGGGATCACCATACCGGATTGAGCAAGCGAATGAAGGACCAATCGGCGCCCATGCTGGACGCCGGGCTGACGACGTTGATCGAGGATTTGGATGATCGCGGGATGCTGGAAGACACCTTGGTCGTGGCGGTGGGCGAATTTGGTCGCAGCCCGCAACGGGGGGTCAGCACAAGCGGCAATAACAACAGCGATGATGGACGTGATCACTGGCCGTATTGTTACACCGGCATCTTGGCAGGAGCTGGAACACGACGTGGTTACGTCCACGGACGTAGCGACAAAACCGCCAGCGCCCCATTGGAAAATCCCGTGCATCCTGGGGAATTGTTGGCAACGATCTACCACAGCTTTGGCATCGATCCGGAAACGATTGTTTACAACCACCTGAATCAACCCAGGGAGTTGGTCAAGGCCCAGGCGGTCACGGGGTTGTTCGGATAGACGTCGGCGATGCATCGGGGGATCAAGAACGCTGGCAACCCGGGGCATCGTAGGGAGGCCAAGCCCGCAAAGTTTTCCGGGTCGTTCAAGCTTGACGCGCGGCGGACATCTTGTTAGGAAACAAACCAACGCAATCCCCAGGAGGTCCAGAATGCAACGTCGTCAATTCCTAGTGGCATCGGCTGCCGCTACAGCCACGGCACCGACCTGGCAGCGGTCGCTCCTGGCCGCCGCAGTCAATCAACGCTTCGCCGACGCAATCCAAATCCTCCGCAGTGCAACACGCGACAGGCAGGTCAGTGCTGCCGTCTTGCATGTATCACGTCCCGGAGATGTCGTAAATAAAGCCTTTGGCCAGGCCAATAATGTGGATGCGATGTTTTTGCTGGGTTCGATTTCCAAACCGATCAACATCGCCGCCGTGATGACTTTGTACGATCAGAAGTTGTTGCGTCTGGATGATCGTGTGCAGCGGTTCCTACCTGATTTTCGTGGGGGTGGTCATGAACGGGTAACCATCCATCAGCTACTGACGCACGTCTCCGGGTTGCCCGATCAGTTGCAGTACAACGCGTCGCTGCGTCGGCAGAACGCGCCCCTGTCGGAATTCATCCGTCTGGCCGCGCAGACCCCGCTTAGTTTTGCTCCCGGAAGCAAGTACCAGTATTCCAGCATGGGCATCCTGCTGGCCGCACATATCGCCGAACGGATCAGCGGCATGAAGATTGCCGATTTGGTGCAACGCCGAGTCTTCGATCGCTTACAGATGTTTCGTTCGGTGCAAGGCATGGGACGTTTTCCACTTTCCGAATTTGTTACGGTGCAGATGGAGGGAGCGGCACCCGAATCAGGAGGCGGCAATCCAGCATCGACCGCCTGGAATTGGAACAGCGAGTACTGGCGTCAACTGGGTGCCCCATGGGGTGGTACCCATGCATCGGCACCCGATCTGGGAAGATTCCTCCAGGAATTCATGAACCGGCGTGGCGAGGTCGTCCTGCCGGCGACGGCTGCCCTGATGACTCGCAACCACAATCCCCCCGGGTTCGAATCACGTGGTTTGGGTTTTGTCGTCGGCCCAGAAAAGCTTAGTCCCGCTTGTTCCCCCTCGGTTTTCGGGCATACGGGATCCACGGGCACGATTTGTTGGGCAGATCCCGAAACCAAAACGGTGTGCGTGATCCTAACCTCGCTGCCCAGTCGCGCCACCCAGCCGCATCCTCGGCAAGTGGCCGCCGACAGCGTCGCGGATACCGTCCGCAGATCGTAGACGATGCGGGATCAATGGACAAAATGCTGCGTCACGACCATCTGTCGGACTTGACGCGTTGCCTCGTCTTCCACACGCACCGTGATCTGCAAGGCCCGTAAGGGGGACAAAAACGGGGCACTGGTTTCTTGTTCGTCAAAGTCATCGACGATGCCGGAGTTGTTGTCATCCAAGCCATTGTTGCCGCGATCGGTGTTGGCCGATGGTAACAGCGACCAGCGAGTTCCAACATTGCCGCTGAGTGGTCCTTGGCGAAAACCATCGAATTCGTAATTCCGAGTGAAGGTATCGAACCGGGGTTGATAGAATCCCAGTTGGCTACCCGATGTTGCCTGCGGTAGGTAGACTCCCGATTTCTGCAAGGACGTCGGAAAGCGAAAGGGTAAAGCGGATTCGATATCGAATCCGCTGAAAGGCGTATTGCAAAAGGCGGCTAGGTTGGTCGCCAGTATCGGATTCCCTGCACCCGCCGGTGCTTGCACCGCGCCTGCCGCTTGGTAAACGTAATTCAGGTCAACAAAAGCACCCCGGCTCGCAGCGATAAAGTTTGCAGGAGACGCCGAACGAATTGCGACCAAGAATCCCGGGTCGTTGGGGGTCAGCACCACATCATCACTCCCCAACGTCCCGTAGTACGCCGGATCATTGGGATTCGGAGCCGAACCAGGGCGTCCATCGGCACCGACATGAATGATCACGGGAGCCTGCGAATCGAAGATCTTCACGTCAAAAGCCAGGACGTTTGCCATCACAATATCGTCGCCACGACGAAAGCCAGTCAAGGTGTAATTGGACGATAACAAACCACTGGTCGGTTCGACGGGGCGTCCCAACAACCCGGCGGCTGACGCAGTGGGCAGGAAGGTGCCCGTTGATCCTGGTCCATCCAGGTCCAACACCGGCATGGAAGTCATCTGCGTCGGGTTGCCCAGACCGGTCAACGGCCCCCGATTGCCGGGTACGCGAATGTGGCCAAAGCGGTTGTGGGGAGCGGTCAGATCGCTTAACGAATTGGCGGCTACCAGATTGGAGGGTGCTCCGTTGGGTGCCAGGACGCGATGAACCGACAGGTCATGATTCTGGAAAATTGCTGCCAAATCACGGTAATTATCGGGCCACGCACCACCCACAACCAAACCCGGCAGGACCCCGGAATTGATATTGTTCAGATCGGGACGGATCAACAACACGCGCCGATGCAAATTCAATTGACGCGGCAGGCCATCTTCGTTCAGCACGATGCCTCCGGCGGGATTGGTTGCTGGCTGGACCCAGTAAGCGATCTCCGCATACTTGGAAGTAATCGTCACCGGAGACGTTGCATCCTGTACACCTGGGGGATATTGCTGCGGATATCGGGAGGTCATCAGGCCGTAGGGGACCACGCCGGTAAAATACGAATCCCCAGACGCGACCGCAGTAAATGCCAAGTAATCATCGTAATCGCCGTAGCGACCGCTGGCTCGATAATCCAGCAGTTCGTCTTGAGGTCGCGGAGTCGCACCGGTCAGCAGCATCGTCGCATCGCTCAGCGGGCCATCGTAGTAGACCAAATAGCCCGTTCCTTCCCCCTGGCTGGGCGTGTGTGAAACGGCAGCGGTGCAGCGCGACAATTCATCATTCAGACGAAAAGTAATCGTCCGCAGGCGAGCGCTCATTTCGACGCTGGCGCGGCTATCCTGCATCCCCTTACCGACCGATTGAAACAGCCGCCCCAGTGCGACCATCATCAACAACGTGACCGCCATCGCGATCAGCATTTCCGGAATGGTAAAAGCGGGACGACGGCGAATTGCGTCCCCTGGCGATTGGCGACAGGGGGATGTGCTGGGAACGAACCTAGCCAACATGTTGTTTACCACGGTGACAATTCTTTAATTCAGGATGCGCGAAAACCGAATCGTATCGCGAACATTATTTTCCCGCCCTGGCTGGTAGGCCACGGGGACAGACCGATCGATGATGTAGAACGCGCGGAACCGCTTGTTCAAACCTTGATCCGAACCATATTCCTGGGTCACATTCAACGTTAGTGGATCCAGTTCGAAT
>SLFV01000027.1 GCA_007124075.1 Roseimaritima sp. | reverse complement strand
GTTGTCGCATGTTCCAACGACAATTATCGACCTCCAACACGTTTTGATTGCACGTCCATGATCGTTCGGGACTGTAAAATGGCAGGACAAAGTCATCAAGTTGAACGTAGCCACGATCACCGGAAAAGATCGCTATTTGCTGGTTTTCAGTTACGAACGAGTTATACAGCGCGGCGGTGGCGCCACCAGGAAAAAATAGTTCGGCGGAAAACTCTCCCGGTACTGGTGCGGGGCTGTGTTCCCCTTGCAAACCGCGTAACGAGCGTGCCGTAACCGCCACGGGCAACTGATAACCAAACGCCCACAGTAGGATACGAATGGAATACCAACCCAAATCGCCCAGGCATCCATGTGGTTCCAACCGACTGTCGGTGCGAATGTTGGATCGATTGAAATCATCCCCCCCGTTAAAAGTAAACGCAGCGTAAACGCGGCGGAGGCTGCCGATGCCACCCGCTCCGGTCAGATCCGCCTTCATCGCCTCCAGGCGTCGGCTGTGATTCAACATCACTCCATCCATGAACTGCACGCCATGTTCGCGACAGGCTTGGACCATATCCAACGCCTGCGCATGATCGATCGCCACCGGCTTCTCACACAAAACGTGTTTTCCTGACGCCGCTGCCTGCCGCACCCACCGAGCGCGCATCGCGGTGGGTAACGGAATGTAGACCGCATCCACGTCGTCGCGTTGCAACAGGGCCTCGTAGCCTTCGACCGCCACAGGTCGTTCGGGAGACATGGGGACCTCATCCATACACTCCTGGATAAATTGCTGAGCTGCCAGCGTGGTTCGACTGGCCACCGCCGTCACGGTTGCATTACCACTTAAGCGAACAGCTTTCCAGTTTTTACGTCCGATTGCTGCCGTACTTAAAAAACCCCAGCGACAAATGTTCCTCGGCATCCTATTTCTCGCATAGTCGGATGGTATCGAATAAATCGATCCTGACAAATAATTTAGTAAGGCAAACTAGCCGGCAAACCTTCCTGGTTAGCTAGACCTTTTTACTCAGCAAAACTATACCGCCTGTCGATCCCCATGTTTAGATGCTAGCGTCGTCTCTTCGCAGAACGTTGGCGTTGGCTGGATCACCATTTCCGAAAGCTCAGCCTTGGTAGCCTGTTAAAAAAGGGGTCTGACTTTTTGGAGAGGGTCGGATTCCTTTTTCAACAGGCTGCTAAGGATCAAGCGGCTTTACCCACAGGCATCGGAAGCCTGGCAGACACTGGAAAAGAACAACAACGTGAACACGCTAACTCCTCGCTACCTACGATTACATCGCGCGGATACTTCGTCCAATCAAGATGCTGGTAAGCTGACCGACGAACTGGCTGCGTTTTGGGATTGCTTTCAAGCAACGACAGGTTGGCGATTGGACAACCGCGCGCATTGGATCGGCCCACCAAAGTTAATCGCCGCCGGAGAAACCGATAGCGAAACCGCGGAACCACCACGGCTGCCAATGCATCAGGCACGTCAATTGGCTGCTGCGGGATCCAAGGTGATCGTTCGCCTTCGAGATGCCGAACAAGCCGTTCGTCGCCAGGACGCCGAATTATTAGCGAAAAGCCAAATCCCCTGGGACATCGACCAGCAATATGATTTTTTGGAAAGCGTCGACGCTATCTTGCGCGACGCCGTTCAGGCGATTGGCTGTACCGCCGCCGCGATCTACATGCTAGACGACGACACGACAGAACTAAAGATGCGATCCCAGTTCGGTCTGCCTGATCGGTACCTCAGCGAACCTCCGCGCCCGTTGCGCGGATCGTTAGCCGATTTGGAGGCAATGATGTCAGGGGTCGTGACCATAGAGGATTGTGCCGCTGGAGACGAAATCTACCAAAGTCCGATTCCGATGGGGGCCGCGATCTGTGCGGTGATCTGTGTCGATGAATTGCCAGTGGGCACGCTCTGGTTTTGGAACACAGGACCGATGCTTATCGACGATTCAGCCCGCGCGGCAGCATCTTTAACCGCTCGCTGCGTCGCAGCGGAAATTCGCTCCTGGCAACGATCGCAGTGCAAGGAAGGCCCATCAACCGAAAGTGGCGAGCGAGAAATCGTGAAATGGCAACAAGCCGCACTGCCCAAGGCAACCCACCTGGCACCCGGCTGGTATGTCGACGGCATCCAGGGGCATCCAAAACCGTTGCTGGACACCTGGTACACCTGGGATGCATTACCCGATGGCTCGCTAGTTGCTGCGCTTGCCCAGGCACATGCTAACGGTCCGCAGGCCGCGATGATTGCTGCCACCGCTCGATCGGCGTTCCAGTCTCACCTGGCGTATCGGCTGACACCCCGTCAGGTCTTGCAGCGCGTCGCGGATTCGTTGTGGCAAACCAATCTAGGTGTACAACTGGTTTCGCTAATGTACGCTCGGATCAACCCCGATACTGGCGAGGCGCTTTACGCATGTGCTGGTGGAATTGACTCACTCATTGTCAGTCAATACGGTTATCGACCACTTGGAATTCATAATGAGCCACTATGTAATCGTGTCGATTACATTCACCAGGATCATGAATTCCGGCTTTTGCCTGGCGAGGTGTTATGGATGTCTGCTGGGCCACTGGCGACGTCCGAGGGTTTGGAAACTGCTGCCGCAAATCACCTTGCTGGCTGCGATCAGCGGCGGGCTGCGATCACGGTTCAAGCCTCAATGCGAGAGGGTCCCGAAGCCATTGTTCCGACGATGGAAAAGGAATTCTCCCGGTCGGACCATTTTCGTCACGCGACAGTGGTCATCCTTTGTCGAAAGAAGTAGCTTGTGCGGCATGAGCGATACCATAACCATACCCGTCCGTGGCACGCAATCAGCATCGCGAGCTGAGATTTCCGTGCCACGACGGATTTGGGAAATCTGCTTGGTGCTGCTAGTTTTTGTAGCGTTTGCCGGTGATCCAGCTCCCGCGATCAACGAAGCGCATTACTTGGTCAAAGCCAAGCACTTCTGGGATCCCTCCTGGTGTGCAGGCGACTTGTTTGCGACCAGCGGCAACGCCCATGCAACATTTTATTGGTGCTATGGTTGGCTGACCCGCTACTTCGCTTTGGACACCACCGCTTGGATTGGTCGGTTGGTGGGCTGGACGCTGCTTGCAATTGGGTGGCACCGGTTGTGTTGGTCCCTAGTACCTGTACGGTATGCGTGCGTGGCCAGCGCCTGTATCTGGTTACCCGCCCTATCGCATGGCAACCTTGCGGGAGAATGGATTGTTGGCGGGATGGAAGCGAAGGTGCCCGCTTACGGATGCGTCTTTCTGGCCTTGGAACAAACTTTGCGGCAGCGTTGGCCCTGGGTTTGGCCGTTACTGGGTTTGGCTAGTGCGTTTCACGTCTTAGTCGGTGGCTGGAGCGTGCTGATTGCCGCTGGGATTTGGTTAGCGATTGGCCGCAGCCACAGCGGATTGTGGCATCAGTTGCCTGGGCTGATTGGTGGCGGGCTGTTTTCGCTGGCTGGCCTGATTCCAGGATTGTCGCTTTCAGCCGCAGCCGATCCCGCTGCCAGCGTTTTTGCGGCCCAAGTCTACGTCTTCGATCGCCTGCCACATCATTTGTTGCCCAGCCATTTTCCTGTTAGCTGGTACCTTCGTCACGGTGGGCTTTTGCTTTTAACCGTGGTCGTTTGCGCGTTGCAGAAGTCTGATGTGCGTTTCCGAACTCTGATGTTGTTCACCGCAGGAGCAGTGGCTTTGGCAGTGGTGGGCGGTCTGATCGGTTGGCTGACCCGTCAACATCCTGAATGGGCAGCCCGCTTGCTGCGGTACTACTGGTTTCGCATGACCGATGCAATGGTCCCGATTTTATTTTCCATTGCAACGCTTCGTTTAGCTTATGCGCCCACCCGCATCGCACCTATGCTGGCTGGCTTCGTGGCGATCACGCTAACGCTAAGCGGTGTCGTGCTGATTGCTCAGCATGTCGCCGAGCGATTTTCAGTCGCAATTCCACCGGCTGCCGATCAGGGTGCCCATGGGCACGCATCGGATGCCTCGCTCCCAGTTCGGCAACAAGTCTTCGCCGATTGGCAAAAGGTCTGCGAGTGGATTCGATTCAATTCTAACCCCGAGGACGTGTTCCTGACCCCCAGGCATCAACAAACATTTAAATGGTTCGCACATCGTGCTGAGGTCGTGAATTTCAAGGATGTACCTCAGGATGCGGAATCATTGCGTCATTGGCGATCCAGGTTTGAACGTGTTTTCCCGCAATCGATGGGGCGTGCCCAAGTGACGATCTCGTACGCGGAATTGGAAGCATTCAAACGCGAATTTGGGGCTCAGTGGATGGTTGTTGACCGGAGAATTACTCCCTTCAATCTACCGTTGCGACAAGTCTATCCGACCCCTTGGGAACCGAACGCTACCTACGCGGTCTATCGACTGCCCTAGAAACCCTGAAACGCTGTCGAGATCCGATATCAATCTGCCCACAGATTCTGCGGAAGAGCCAAAATACAAAGTCCGCTTTCGCAGGTCCCTCAACTGCGGTAGCGGCGTTGCCGATGCAACCCTTAAAACGATCTTCGGAACCGGTCGGAAACCACCGCGCGGTTGTTGTGTCTTTTGACAACTACATCAAACCATGGAACGAGTAATGACAGCTATCAATCCCGCCGGCGCCGCTAGCATTCGAGGAACCAATGATGCCTCAAACACTCAGAATCGCGACGGGCTGACGAATCTGAGCATGGATGATTTCATGAAGCTACTGATTACGGAGATGCAAAACCAAGATCCGTTGGAGCCAATGAGTAATGCGGAGATGCTGCAACAGATCGGACAAATCCGTGGGATTGGAGCGACCGACCAACTGACACGAACCCTGACTTCGCTCTCAAACAGCCAGGAATTGGTAACCGCTAGCAATCTGATAGGTCGCGAAGTTCAGGCTTTGGCCGATGAGGGGACCGAAGTCAACGGGATTGTCGACCGGGTGACGGTAGAAACTGACGAAGCAAATCAACGTATGACCAAAGTTCATGTTGAAGGGAAGACGATAGATATTAGGAATATTCGTCAAATCAACTCCGTGTAAAGGACTGTCATGGGACTGGCATCGGCTCTGTCGACCGCGTTAACGGGTATAACGGCTGCGGAAACTCAAATCGATGTGATCGGTAACAACCTGGCCAACTCCCAAACCGTTGGATTCAAGGAATCGCGAGTCGTCTATTCGACACAGTTCCTGCAGACGATGTCGCTGGGGGCCGCACCGTCCGGGGACAACGGAGGAACGAATCCGCGTCAAGTTGGCTTGGGGGTTCAAATCGCGGAGATTTCGGGAAATTTCGGGCAGGGTACGATCGAAATTAGCAGCAATCCCTCTGATTTGGCGATCCAAGGCGACGGTTTCTTTATGGTCGAGGGTTCGTCGGGCGAGCAGTTGTACAGTCGCAACGGGATTTTCAAACTGAATGCCGATGCCGAACTAGTGAACTCAACCGGGCAGCGACTGTTGGGCTTCGGCGTCGATGAATTGTTTCGAGTGCAGCAGTCGGAGGTTGTTCCACTGACGGTTCCCCTGGGTTCCAAGACGATCGCCAAGGCTACCGAGTTTGTCACCTTGGAAGGTTCCTTGACACCGCAAGGAGAACTTTCCGACACCTCGGGCGTCATCGAAAGTCAAATTTTGGGGGATGCTAATGTTCCCAGTCCCACGGCAGCGGGCGTACGGATGATGACCGCTCCGGTCGCGACGTCGTCGAATGTCTCTTTGACGACCAATGGAAACGGCAGTCTGGCTGCCGGTACCTACCAATATCGGTTTGCGTTGGTTGATGGTGCTGGTAATGAATCCATGCTCAGCAATCCGCTATCGACGACCGTGGGGCCGGGGAATCGTGTGGAGTTAAGTTCGTTGCCCGTCGATCCTGACGGACGCGATTACCCCCAGGTGAATATTTACCGAACCGATGCTGATGGTAATCAGGCCTATTTTCTGGGAACGGCAGCTGCTGGGGGTAGTTTTACCGATGACGGGACGATCGGCATCAATTTAGATCGTCCGGCGAATCGCACCAATCTAACGGGCAACTATTCGTACATGATCACGTACCATCGCGATGGCGAAGCGGAAAGTCGCCCCAGCGAAATCATTGGTCCGCGGAACGTGGTCGACGGACGTTTGATGCTGGATGGTTTTCCTGTTCCGCCAACTCCTTCGGAAATCGACGGCTTTCCGGAATACGATTCGATCCGAATTTATCGAAACCTCGCGGGCGATCAGAACAACTTTTTTCTGGTCGATACCGTGCGGCCCGGTGAAACCTTCACGGACAGTCGGACGGACGCTGAGATTTCGGACTTAACGCTGCCCGGCAATCAGGTCCTGAATCGTAACGGACCACCCATCAACAGCAGCACGTTGCTAACCAACGTTCTGCGGCGCGACGGTGCGACCTACGACAACCTGTTCCGCGAGGGGACCTTAACCTATCAGGGCCGGAAAGGTGGTCGGGCCTTGGGGCGGAAATCGCTTGAAATCACTGAAACGACAACGGTGCAGCATTTAATCGACTTTATGTCGGCCGCCTCGGGAATTCAGACGACTCAGGTTGATTCTCAAAATCCGATTCCTTCCTCGCAAAATCTGATGACCGGCGAATCGGGTACCCTCCTACCGGGAGGTTCGATCAACGACGGGGCCCTCCGATTCGTCAGCAATACGGGCGAATTGAACTCCTTGGAGGTTGATTTAACCGCTTTTCGACTGCGCGACCGACAAGGAAATATCTCGGTGCCAAACCTTGCCTTTGGGACCATTCAAGAAGCTCGCGGGCAAAGTGCGGCCACCGATTTTATCGTGTACGATACGTTGGGCGTTCCCATCAACGTTCGTGTCACTGCGACTTTGGAGCGAAGAAACGATGAAGAAACGGTCTACCGTTGGTACGCCGACAGCCCGGGTAATGAATCTCAGGAAGGTCAGGGTATCGCGGTTGGAACGGGGCTGGTGAGCTTTGATGGCAACGGCAACTTTGTCGCCGCTACCAACAATCGTGTGAACATCAATCGTGTTGGCGTCCCAAGCGTCAGCCCCTTGCAATTTGATCTTGATTTTTCAGCCGTTTCGGGGCTTGCCACTCGCGACGCTTCGCTGGCTGCCACGCGGCAGGATGGTAGTGCTCCCGGTGTGCTGAATTCGTTTGTTGTCGGTGAAGACGGAGGCATTCGCGGGGTCTTCAGCAACGGTATCACCCAGGATTTAGGGCAAGTGCTGTTGGCCAGATTCGCCAATCCGGCTGGTTTGGAAGGTCGCGGTACGAACCTTTATGCGCAAGGAATCAACACGGGTCTGCCGGTAATGGGCCGACCGGGCGAGAATGGGTTGGGAGCGGTGATTGGTGGTGCGTTGGAACAAAGCAACACCGACATCGGCCGTGACTTGGTGAACCTCGTCTTGGCCAGCACTCAGTATCGAGGAAATAGCCGCGTGATCACCACCACGCAGCAACTCCTGGGCGAACTTCTGAACATGCGTCGATAGACGTCTATTGTTGTAAAGAGCCCAAACTTGTTGGCGGCCGACGTTTGGACATTATCCCGGCCCCACAGCGCGGGGCCGGGAAAGCACCGGTTCGTAGCGGCCGTGCGGCGTCGCCTAGGATTGCGTTAGGGAAACTAAATTACCCTCAGCAGACAACTTGCGGATGTCTTCGGTAATCTTCATCGAACAGTACTTCGGTCCGCACATGCTGCAAAAGTGGGCACTCTTGAACGTGTCCTGAGGTAGGGTCTCGTCGTGGTAAGCCTGAGCGGTCTCCGGATCCAACGCCAGGCGGAACTGTTCGTTCCAATCAAATGCAAATCGAGCCCGCGACAGCGCGTCGTCTCGATCCTGGGCTCCCACGCGGCCGCGAGCGACATCGGCAGAATGCGCGGAGATTTTGTAGGCGATCACACCCTGTTTGACGTCCTCGCGATTGGGCAGGCCCAAATGCTCCTTCGGCGTGACGTAACACAGCATCGCGGCCCCGTACATGCCAGCCATTGCCGCGCCGATGCAACTGGTGATGTGGTCGTAACCCGGGGCGATATCGGTAACCAGGGGACCCAGTACGTAAAACGGCGCGCCATTGCAGACTTCGATTTGTCGTTCGATGTTCATCTGGATTTGATGCATCGGAATGTGGCCTGGACCTTCGACCATGACCTGCGTTCCCGCAGCCTGACCGCGGGCGGTCAATTCTCCCAGCACGTCAAGCTCGGCAAACTGAGCCGCATCGGAAGCATCGGCGATGGATCCCGGTCGCATACCGTCTCCCAGCGACCAGGTGACATCGTACTGCCGCATGATGTCGCACAAATCATCAAAGGCCTCGTAAAGAGGGTTTTGTTTCTTATGGGTGATCATCCATTTCGCAATCAACGATCCACCACGACTGACGATCCCCGTGACACGATCGGTACTTAAATGCAAATGTTCCAGTTTGACGCCGCAGTGAATGGTCATGTAATCAACACCCTGTTTGGCTTGGTGTTCGACCATATCCAGGAAATTCTGGGGTTGCATGTCCTCGATATTACCACCTAGTTCTTCCAGCATCTGATAAATCGGAACGGTCCCGATGGGAACGGGGCTGGCAGCGATGATTTGCCTGCGAATGTTGTCGATGTCCTTTCCCGTCGATAGATCCATCACGGTATCGGCACCGAAGTGAACCGAGGTATGCAACTTTTCCAATTCTTCATCGACGTTACTGGTAACCGCACTATTACCAATATTTGCATTGATTTTGCACTTAGCCGCAATCCCGATGCACATCGGTTCCAGACGGCCTCGCAAATGCACGACATTGGCGGGAATGACCATCCGTCCCGCTGCCACTTCGTCTCGAATCAATTCGGGCGTCAGGTTTTCCCGCTTGGCCACGAATTCCATTTCGGGAGTAATCGTGCCGGCGCGGGCGGCTTGGATTTGGGTCTGTGACATATGGCTATCTCCATCGCGAAGCCCACCAGATTTATCGTTTCGATGGGCAAGGATTGGGTTGGTTAAATCGAATACATTCGTTTTACCGGACGGTAGCGGGTCAGAGTAGCCCGGGTAATTTCCAGAAAAAACGGCTCCACCCCTTAATGATGACGTAATGTTCAAATGGGGCAATTCGTCGCCATCGTTGTCAAAAGCGATGCCGATACCAAAATCCGATCCACAAGAAGGGGCATTCAGTGTGGCTTGTGTTTGAAATGATGGACGAGGGACTGGTCACCTGTGACCAGTTATGCGAGGCATTAAAGATGCAAATGCGTTATCGGCGACCATTGGGGCAACTGGCGCAAGACGCAAACCTGATGACCATGTCGCAAATTTTTGACGTTCTGGCCACACAACACGACTGGAACCGCCCGTTCGGAGAAGTCGCTGTCGAATTGGGCTATCTGACCAGTGAACAACTGGGCATGCTGCTATTGCGGCAAAGCAATGGTCTGCCACGGATTGAAGAGCTTTTAGTCCAGGCGGAGGTGGTTTCGGCGGAGGTGATGCACCAGTGGGTTAGCAATCATCGGGCGCAGTCGGGGCAGCTTTGTTTTGACTTACCGGAATTGGTGACATCAACTGCTGACATGGATGCCGTCAGTGCTGATTGATCAGCAGATTGGGTCTCATCTGATCGGGTTTGGCAGCGATTTCCGCGACGTTGCAAACCGGTAGCCGATGGTGCTACGGGCCAAAACGGTTTACAGTGTTGAATCGGTCGATTTTGGCGACCGGCGTCGTCAGCGATAACCAGTGACCAGCCACCTCGGTGGCGAACCATCCCTTCCTTAGTCTGTCACCCATGAGCGATCTGGCGGATGATCTGCGTGATGAATTAGCTGCATTTCGTAGAGATTTTCGTGCTTTACAAACAGAGATGGCGCGGGTCATTGTCGGCCAACAAGCGATTGTCGATGGTGTTTTAACAGCGCTGATCATCGGTGGGCATGTGCTGCTGGAGGGAGTGCCTGGGCTAGGAAAAACGCTGCTTGTCAGAACGCTTGCGGATTTATTGGAGTCGCGTTTCTCGCGAATTCAATTCACACCCGACTTAATGCCCGCAGACCTACTGGGCACCAACCTATTAGCCGAAACCGCCACGGGCGAGCGTCAATTTCAGTTTCAACCCGGTCCCGTGTTTACAAACATTCTGTTAGCGGACGAAATCAATCGGGCAACGCCGAAAACACAATCGGCGTTACTGGAAGCGATGCAGGAGCATAGCG
>SLFV01000551.1 GCA_007124075.1 Roseimaritima sp. | reverse complement strand
GTCAAGGAGCCATGGCAGACTATCAATGGGATTGAGTTTCGGTCAGTGACCGTTGTCGCGTATAAAGGGAAGCAGGGGCCGTGCCTGGAACGTAACCAGGCGGTAATCTACCGCGGTCCGTTTCGCCAAGTGGCTGACGATGATGGTCACGTTTACTACCGCGGGCAGCGGATGGCTGTCTGTGATAAGACCTATCAATTGCTGTCGCGGGCCCCCTACGAGGGCTTGTTTGATGGCGTCGAACCGCAAGTCAAGGTTCCGCCGGAGGAAGCGGGCTCGTTCGACTGCAACCTCGCCACGATTCGCGACCCGCGCGAAACCAAGGGGCGTGATTACCAGGCCACTACCGATTCTGCGGACCCATGCTGTGATTCGGACACGGATTGTTGCTGAGTAAGCTGCTGATAGCCTGATGCACGGCCCAATCGCCACCGGAGTGCTGCGAATTGGGTATGTGTTTCGACACGCAAGCCACTTTTCTCCCAACTGAAGGAATCGATCATGAAGCTGCCAACGCTGCACCGAACGGGCAACCCGCTTGCTTCGCCCACCGCACAACTGCAAGTATTGCAGGATAGGCAGCGCAGTCCGGTGCCTTCGTTTAGTGACAAACTTGCACAGCAAGGCGTTTCGCAGCTTTATCGCAAGAAGTTAACAACGCTGCAGATCAACGTGGGCAAGGTCTGCAATCAAACATGCACGCATTGCCACGTCGATGCGGGCCCGGATCGCCGCGAGAGCATGACTTTCGAAACCGCAAGTCAGGTGATTGGCTTCCTAGAAAGGTCAGCGGTAAAGACATTTGACATCACGGGCGGCGCACCGGAAATGAACCCCTCTTTTCGGATGATGGTTCAGGAGGCCAGGAATTTGGACAAGCGGGTCATCGATCGCTGCAACCTCACCATCCTACTTGCAAACGGCTTTACGGATTTACCCGACTTCTTGGCGGAGCACCAGGTAACCATCGTCGCTTCACTGCCGTGCTATTTGGAAGAAAATTGTGATGCCCAGCGTGGTACCGGTGTGTTTGCAAAATCGATCGAAGCTATTCGCCGATTGAACAGACTTGGTTACGCCCAGCAGCATTCCAACCTGCATCTTGACCTCGTGTACAATCCAACCGGTCTCGGGCTGCCGCCACAGCAACAAAAGCTGGAAGCCTCTTACAAAGCTGAGCTAGATGCGCGATATGGCATCCAGTTCAACAACCTGCTGACGATCACGAACATGCCGGTGAGCCGGTTTTTGGATGACCTTTTGCGACGCGGTAAATACCAAGAGTACCTAGAAAAACTAAGCGATAGTTTCAATCCAGGCACGATCGACAACCTGATGTGTCGCTCGCTCCTGTCGGTGGACTGGAACGGATTCATCTACGATTGCGACTTTAATCAGATGCTGGATCTTGCGATCGCCGCGGACGAAGGCCGAGTTCATATTTCTCAGTTGACCGACGACCTGCTTTGGGACCGTGCAATTCGGACCGCCAATCACTGTTACGGCTGCTCTGCTGGATGTGGCTCAAGCTGTGGTGGCAGCCTTGTCGGTTAGCAGCGGACTGAGAAAGGACTTGGTCCTCTGCGATCTGCCACGGGGCCGCCGCTTCTTCAACAGGCCGTTAGGATTCAGACGCAGTTTCGCAACACCAGCAAAGGCAAAACAACTTTCTCGGCAAGTGGCGCGATCTTCCCTGTGAGTTATCGAATCATGATCTGCACCAATCATTTGCTGGTTTTTGCAAGAGTTCCCAAGGCGGGAACCAACAAGACACGACTGGTGCCCGCCCTGGGAGCAGAGGATGCGACGCGAGTCTATTGCCACTTGGTGGAACGAACCCTCGGCCCAGTTCGACATCTGGCAAGCGAACCAGCGTTTCAGGCGACCATTTATTTTACCGGTGGTTCAACAACCGAAGCGGAGGCAGCATTTGGCGATTCTCTGGTGTATCGGGAGCAGATGGGATCGTCACTGGGGGATCGATTACAACAAGCGACTCGCTGTGCGTTTGATTCGGGAGCAGGCCGCGTCGTCGTGATAGGCACCGATTGTCCCTGCCTGACAACGAAGGACCTGAAGACGGCATTCGCTCAGCTTGAAGTCCATGATGTCGTGATCGGTCCGGCGGTAGATGGCGGGTATTACTTGATCGGTCTGAATGCTAATCATACAGCCTTGTTTGCGGAGGTGGACTGGAGCACCTGCCACGTCTTCGAACAAACGATGCTGAAAGCAAATTTGCTCGGTCTTAGCGTCCACGTCTTGCGCAAGCTACCTGATGTCGATCATCCCGAAGATTTGCTGGCGATTCGAAGCGTCGCCCGGGACGCTCCGCACCCGTTGCAGATTCAGGCCGGAAAACTGACGCTTGTCATCCCGACGCTTAACGAGGCGTTGAATTTACCGACAACCCTCAAGGCTGTTGGTGTACCCGACAAGCATCTGGAAGTTATCGTAGTGGACGCCGGCAGTAGTGACCAAACCGTGGCGATCGCAGCGCAATTTGGTTGCAAAGTCTTTAAGGGTAATCCTGGTCGCGCGAATCAGATGAATGCCGGAGCGGCGATTGGCACCGGTCAGCACCTACTGTTTCTCCATGCCGACACTCGGCTCCCGGAAGGTTACCGAGCTGAGATCCAACGCG
>SLFV01000098.1 GCA_007124075.1 Roseimaritima sp. | reverse complement strand
TGCAACAAGCCCAAAAAACGACACCTGTAAAACGACCCTGCAGGCTGATTTGCCATTGAAGCAGGAGCAAACCTTATGCTAACACCCGCCCAGCGGTAAGTAACCAGCCAGCAGACCAGCCCCTTTTTCCAACAGGCTGCTAGACTGCCAAGCGGGCACGAAAGCATCAGGGTTCACGCTCTTTTTTGATGTACCTGATCACACCTTGCATTGAAAAAACACGACATGGAGTCGTTTTCGACTACGGAACCGTTTCGCTTCGACGCTTCGTCAATGGCGGGCGGGGTGCCGATGACCACGGCGATGGAAGACCCACTGGTTCGCCAAACGCGTCGTGAAATCGCGTTACTAGTGCGCGAGGTCGCTCGGCTTGCTAGGCAGCAGATCCCAAGCCAGCCATTCTTTCAGAAATTGATCGAATCCACCGCACAGGCAATGGCAGCCGCTGGTGGAGTGGTTTACTGCGTCGGCCCGGAGGGCTGTGTTCCACTGGTTCGGACCGGAACGCAAACCGATTTGTCGCTGGAAGCCAATCAAGTCGGCTGCCATGCCGTGTTGCTTTCCGAGGTTCTAGCGGGCGCGCAACCGGTAGTGGTGCCGCCGACGCCACAGGTAACCGATCCGGAAATCGCCGCCAACCCAACCCTCCTGCCCGTCGCCTTGGTGCCGCTGGGACCATCGGACCAGGACGCTGCCACGCACCTGCTGGAACTTTTCCTTGAACCTGATGGCGGCCCCGCTTCGCAACGTGGCTATCTACGCTTTGTGGCCCAGATGGCGGATCTGGCCACGGATTACCTGAAACAGCAGCAGCTACGCACGCATCGGCGATCAAGTGAACGTTGGCAACGGCTAAGCGACGGTTTGCCTGGCTTGCACCGGACATTCAACGTCAACCGGATTGCGGATTTGGTGGTTGATCTCGCCGCAGAGACTTTCTCCGTCGATCGCGTTAGCCTGTGTCGGGTTACTGGGCGAAATGTCCGCTTGCTAGCGGTCAGCCATGTTGCGAACATCGACCGCCAAACCGCTGCCGCCCAGCAGATTGTTGCTTGGACGAAACAACAACAGCCATTGTCTGGTCCCGCGTGGTTTGCCGACGCTGCGGAGGGCCAGGTTGCTGATCCGTCACTGACCGCGTCGGCGGAACTGGGTTTTCAAGCGATCACGCGTTGCGGTCAGACGGATCGCTACTGCCTTGTCGCGCAACACCATGCTGCGGTCGACTGGGACGAAGACGCTCGGCGTGACTGGCGATACTTAAGCGAACACGCGGGTACAGCGTTGGAGCAAGCCGACCAAGTCTCCCGCATCCCGGGAGTCTTGGCCCTCCTGCGTCTGATGCCGCGGCCCCTGGATCGGGATTGGCGCACTAAACGTCTGGTGTATGCAGGCGTGTTGGCCTTGTTTCTGCTTGGCCTTGCAGTGATCCCAGTGCCGGTAAGCGTTACTTCGCGGTGCGAATTGACCGCTGCAAACACGCAATACTTGTATGCCCCTAGTCAGGGCATCGTTGCGGAAGTCTACGTCGATCACGGCCAGCAAGTAAGCCAGGGTATGCCGTTAGTGACAATTGTTGACCGGACACTGGAGGAACGGCTGGAGGTCTTGGCCGGACAACGCGCGGTGCTGATCGAACGGTTGGCCGAAGTACGCATGTCGATTACCGAACAGACCCTACGGAAACGCGACGAACTGACTCGCCTCCAAGCGGAACAGCAGGTCATTGAGCAACAGTTGAGTTCGCTGCTGCGGCAGCAGGCACTGCTGTCGCAGCAGGTCAGTCGGTTAACGTTGCGGAGCGATCGGGACGGGGTGATCGATGGCTGGCAATTGCGTCGCCAACTGCTGGATCGTCCGGTGGTTGCCGGTCAGGTGTTGTTCAGTGTGATTCAACCCGAGGCTGGCTGGCAGATTGAGGCTTTTATTCCGCAGAATCGCCTCGACTTGATCCCCCGCCCCGGATCCGCATCCGCCGCTTCATCTCCCGTACTGGCAAAGTTGGTTCTGACCGCATTTTCAGATCAACGCTTTGAGGCTCGCCTGGAGGAAATCGGTCCTGCCTTGACATTGCTGGCCGATGAAGGCCCGGTTGCTCGAGCACGCTTCCGCGTGGTCGCTGACAACCTGCCTCCCATCCAAACCAATGCTCCCGGCAAGCTGGCGATCGATTGTGGTAAACAACCGTTGTGGTGCGTGGCCACGCGTGATTTGCGACGCACGCTGCAAGGCTGGAAAGGACTGTATCTATGAAACGATCACGTCAATCGGCGTTCTGCATCCGATGGGGTTCCGCTGCTCTGCTGTGTTGCGGGTTCATGATTATTTGTCAGCGCGATGCGGCGGGACAGGCTGGCAGTGTCGCTCAGGATACTGGTGAATCGGATACATTGCCCACGGGCGTGCCGGTCGACGATTGCATTATTCGCTTCGGGGAGGAAATCGATGTTCCCGCAGTCGAGGCCGGGGTGCTGGAGAAAGTGCTTGTTCGACAAAATGAACTCATCGATAAAAATCATTTGCTGGCCCGACAGGATCGCGACCGGTTGTTTGTCCAGCGGCGAATCGCGGAGCTGCAAAAACGTGCCGCTGATGAAAAGCTGGCGGATGATTTGGAACTTCAGTACGCCAAAACAGCGCTGGCGGAGGCTCAGGCGGA
>SLFV01000054.1 GCA_007124075.1 Roseimaritima sp. | reverse complement strand
GGAGACGCTGCGGAATCTTCCGGGCTTCGATGGTTCGCAATGGATGGACATGTACCGTCGCTTCGCTCCGCCGCAGGAACGGGAAGGGCAGAAGGCGGACCGCGAACCCGATTCACCGACGGATTTGAGAAAACAAATGCAGGCGCTGGGTGAGCAACTGCGTCAACTGCAGCAACAGCTCAACCAGGCCATTCAGCCCTCGGAGCAATGAACCAACACCCGATGCCTCCAGCGACGTCTGTCTGCGGCGTGTTGACCCAGTGCTGCCAGCCGAAATGCCGGCAGCACTGCGAGCGGCGGAAGCACCTTCGGAATCCGCGCAGATTGCCAACGCTTCGGGTGGCGGTCACTGTGGTCGATCGGTCAGGACGATCTGGCGGGCCCTGCGTTGAATCCCAACCAACCCACCGGTCGTCGGATCGATTGCAATCCCTTGCCCTGTAACCGGAGCCGTGTCTTGGCCGATGTAGACCAATTGCGAGCCTTCCTGCGGTAACTGCAAACGAAACAAAATCGGGTCATCGTGACCGGTTACCAGCAAATCTTCCCCATGCCAGACGCCCCCAGAGAGACTGTATTTTCCCAGTTGACGGACGACCGCTTCCGGGATGGTCCAGCGATCCAGTTCCTGCCACTCCGCGTCAAATTTGGCTAGGTACGAACGCGAATTCTCCGCACCGTAAAAGGCAAAGTGGCACCACCAATGGCCACGATCAAAAATCGCCCACGTCAAACTTCCTTCCGACTCTCCAAAGTCGTGAAAAATCTCCAGTTTCCCTGTCTCCGGATCGAAGACGCGAATTTCACTTTGCTCGGGTTGGCGAGGGTAATTCGAATGGGCGCAGAAAACGCGTTGGTCGTGTACAAACGCACTATTCAGGTGCATCGCATCCCCTTCACTGATCATCACCTGCTGCTCGCTCTGGCGGTCATAGACAACCACGCGTTTGTTCGAAACTGCGTACAGGTAGCGTGCATCCGCCGCGGCCGCCTGGGTCGCGTCCGCGGAGGGGAGCCGTCTGACCAGTGGCCAGGAACGTGGCTCGGCCTGGGAATCATGACCCAAGACAACGGGTACCTGCATATCAGGCAAGCAGCTTGCTGCACAAAAAAGCGTCCAGAAGACTAACGGTTTCATCGATCTACTGCGGTGGTTGGCAAAGGTAGGCTAACAAATCCAAAATCTCCTCCTCGGTGTACTGGTCCAGCAGAGCCTTGGGCATGATTGAGATTCTGGACTTCGTCACTTCTTCGATTTCGTCTTGGGGAATTACCAACGGTTGCGGCGCATCAGGATTTTCCAACAGATGCAGTTCGTCCGCATCTTCATGCACCACCAGTCCGTTCAGCGTGCGGCCATCGGCGGTCAGGATGATCTGCATCGCATACTTTTCGTCAATCCGGTACGACGGTTCCAGAATCTCTCTCAGGACTTCCAACGGATCCGCTTTCCATTTTGAAAACACCATTGTCAGTTCCGGACCCAAACGCCCACCGGCTCCATGCATTTGGTGACAATTGCGACACGACGCCTCCGCAAACAAACGCTCCCCTTGGGTCGGATCGCGATCCTGCAAGCGAACATGTAACTGGTCCTCGAAATCACTTACCTGCCACTGTTGCACAAACTGGCGTTGACTGCCAATCGGGTCTTCCGGGGGGACGGGATCACGCAACCAGGCATCCAGGTCGGAAACGACGATCATCACTCCGTACATCCGTTGCCAATGTTGCGGGAAAGTACAGACATAAGGGTACTCCCCCGGTTCCTCGGGAGCATCAAAGGTCAGCCTGGCTTGCTGTCCTGCCATGATGATGTCGGTGGCGTGCAAAACCGAATCCAAATCCGGGACGTATTGCTTCGCATTGCGTCCCCCTGAAGGCCCAACCTGCAAACCCGCGGCGGCAACCTCGCGCAGTTGACCGGTCGCGGTCACGACAAAGTTGTGCGGCATCAGGTCTTCGTTGTCGATGATGACTTGGACTGGCAAACCAGCCTGAACCGCAAAGTAAGGCACGTCATATCGCATTTCCTCCTTGACCGTTTTGATGCGTATCACACGAACCGAAAAATCGGCGAGACGTTGCCGAAACTCCTTTGCGTTCTGCCGTGGCAACGCCACCAAAACCTGGTCGGCCAATTGCATCGCATTCAAGAAATTGTCGCTGGTACGGTCCGCAACCGGGGTGCCTTCAGCGTACCGCAGTAATTCCGTCACCAACTCGCTGGCAAGAGAGGCCGATGCAAATCGGCTGGGAATCTGCAGAAGCGCTTCAATCGCCGTTTGACGCAGATCCGAATCCCCGACGAATGGTACCAGCAGCGCAAACGACTCGGCTTGCTGGTAGTTGATGCCGGCCAAGGTGGTGATCGCCACTTGCCGTACCTCAAGGTCATCCTGTGCAAGACCATCCACCACCAGCGGTCGCAGGGCTTGCCCAAAATCGATATCTGCGGAAAGACGGTCCGAACCTGGATCGACATCGGACGATTCAGTCTGAAGTCTTGGTCGGACGGCCGCGTTGTGCCCCGCGGTGCCCACGATGCCGGTTGACTGGAGAAACGTTACCCCCCTGTATAACCCAACTCTGGCTGTGGCTGATTGTTGGCTGCGGGTGACTGCAGTTTGTAACTGATTTGCCTTTAATAACGCCGCCATCGCGGC
>SLFV01000468.1 GCA_007124075.1 Roseimaritima sp. | reverse complement strand
CTCAAGGCCCCGCAAAACCCGAACAAGCGGCACAATCACCACCCGCCGGCGGAAATGCCGATACTAACAATCACCTGTTTCCGGAAAACGGCAATGACGCTGACGCCACGCGTGACCGGAAAGACGACTGGCAAGCCAAAGTCGATCTTTTCTTTGGACAATGGATTGTCCGTCCGATTGAAACTGTCATTTTTTTCGGTCCGTCGATCGAATCGGCGCCACGCGCCCCCAATCAACAGGCAAGTCAGATTCGCATTCCCCTGGTGGTATTGTTGCTGCTGGGGGCGGGTCTGTTTTTTACCGTGCGGATGGCCTTCATCAACCTGCGTGGTTTCTGGCATGCGATCCGCTTGACCCGTGGTGACTACGACGATCCCGGTGACGTTGGTGAAGTCACACATTTCCAGGCTTTATCCGCTGCGTTGTCTGCCACCGTGGGACTAGGAAATATTGGCGGCGTGGCGATTGCGGTTGCCATCGGTGGCCCCGGTGCTTCGTTCTGGATGATCCTGGTGGGACTGCTGGGGATGAGCACAAAATTTGCCGAATGCTCCTTGGGACAAATCTATCGGAAACTGGATGATCGGGGACAAGTACTGGGTGGCCCGATGCGTTACCTCCGCGTCGGCTTGAGTGAACTCGGTTTGGCCCCCTTGGGTGCCGTTCTGGCGACGGTTTTTGCGGTCCTGTGCGTCGGTGCCAGCATGGGAGGCGGCAACGCCTACCAGATTAACCAGTCGCTAGCCGTCATCCGCAATGCGGTGCCACTGATTGATGAAAAACCATGGTTGTACGGCCTGGTGATGGCCAGCATTGTGGGTGCGGTCATCATTGGCGGGATCCGCTCAATCGGTCGCGTTGCGGCGGCGATTGTTCCCTTCATGTGTGCGGCGTACATGTTGGCGGCGTTTTATATCTTGATCTCCAACTTTCAGGCGGTGCCTACGGCGTTGGTATCGATCATCACCGGGGCATTCAATATGGACGCCGGAATCGGGGGACTGATTGGAGTGATGATCACGGGAACCCAACGGGCCGTTTTCAGCAATGAAGCGGGGGTTGGCTCGGCACCGATTGCCCACAGTGCGGCAAAGACCGACGAACCCATCAGCGAAGGGATTGTGGCGTTACTGGAACCATTCATCGATACGGTCCTGGTGTGTACCACCACGGCGCTGGTGATTTTGGTAGCAGGTGTATCGACAGACAGCCCGTCCGAAGGGGCGGCCCTGACACTTGAGGCTTTCCAGACCGGTGGCCACCAATGGTTCGGCTACATCCTGTATTTGGCGGTAGTCCTGTTTGCGATTTCCACCTGCATCTCCTGGTCGTATTACGGCGAGCGATGCTTTGTGGAACTTCTGGGGACCCGCAGTTCCATCGTCTACAAAATGCTGTTCGTGCTGTTTACCTTTCTAGGCTCGGTGATCACCGCAACAAAAGTCTTGGACTTTTCCGACCTGATGATCTTTGGCATGGCGATTCCCAACTTGATCGGTGTCTTCCTGCTGAGTGGCGTCACCAAACGCGCCCTGGATGATTACTGGCAACGTTATCGTACCGGTCAATTAGAACCACCCAAGGGCGATTAGACTGTAGCGAACCACTAATCCAGCAACCACCACACTGACCATGCTCATCAGCTTAATCAAGATGTTCAGACTAGGTCCGCTGGTGTCTTTGAACGGATCACCAACCGTATCCCCCACAACCGCCGCTTTGTGGCCGGGACTACCCTTGCCCCCCAAATGCCCACTTTCGTAATACTTCTTGGCGTTATCCCACGCTCCGCCAGAATTAGCCATGAAGATCGCCAAGCAAAACCCGCTGGTTAAACAGCCAGCCAACAGCCCTAACACCCCGGCTACGCCCAATAACAATCCCGCGATGATCGGTAGCGCAAGCCCCAGCAAGCTTGGCAAGATCATCTGACGCTGCGCTGCCAAAGTGCTGATCTGAATCGGACTAGCGTAATCGGGTAAAGCTTCCCCTGTTTTGATCTTCGGGTTCTCGCGTAATTGACGACGCACCTCGACAACCATCTGTTCGGCTGCGTTGCCCACCGCTTTCATTGTCAAAGCGCAGAAGACAAACGCCGCCATGACCCCCAAGAACACACCAACAATCACGCGCGGATTCATCAGCGTGCAATCGTAGAAGATCATAAAATCTTGCAGCGTCGCGGAATCCAATGGCAACAGCGGTGCCAAATCCGAATCAAAACGCAGCAACCCCTTTGGACCGGAGGCCGCCAACCACCCATCATCAATCTGAATTCCCCCTTGGGTTGCCTCAAGTGCATTCCATTGTTCCTCCACTGTGGCCTTGCCAAGCGCCGCCTGCGGAACCAGAAACGAGTTAACGCTGTCGCCGCTGCGCTGAATTAAAAACCCGGGAGCCAGTTTGTAGAACCCATCCTCGGCCAGCACCTTCGCCACCGAATGGCCCCAACGATCAAAACCGTCACGAACACTTTCGACATAGGCAGCCAGCAAGGCCAGCGCGGTCAATGCCGCTGATCCAATCGCAAACCCTTTGCCGGTTGCTGCCGTGGTGTTACCAAGGGAATCTAGCGCGTCGGTGCGTTGACGTACCGCCCCATCCAAACCCGACATTTCCGCATTCCCACCCGCGTTATCGGCGATCGGCCCGTAAGCGTCCGTCGCGAGCGTAATTCCCAGCGTACTGAGCATTCCCACCGCCGCGACGCCGACACCGTACAGCCCCAAGGCAAAATACTGCAGGTCGGTAAACTGGCCTCCCACCGCAGCACCAAACGCGGTTAATGTTCCAATGCAAACCACCAGCACTGGGACCCAGGTGCTTAACATCCCGTCGGCAATGCCGCCGATAATCAACGTCGCGGGGCCGGTTTGTGCCTGTTCGGCAAGACGTTGCGTGGGAGAAAATTCGTCGCTGGTGCGATACTCGGTCCATTTGCCAATGATCCACCCAGCAAGCAGTCCCACCACAACACTGACTGCAATCCCTGGAATGACACCCAACAGCACGGTCTCGGGGACGGCCGGCATCAACCACATCGTCACCCCCAAGGAAAACAACACAACTAACACCGCCGCCAAATTGATTCCACGTGCCAGGGCTTGCAGTAACGCACGCTGCGAAGCGTCTTCCCGCGCGCGGACCGCGTAGATCCCAGCAATCGAGGCAACGATCCCCGCAGCAGCAATTGCCATCGGCAACATCGCTGCAGACAACTGTGCCTCCGTACTGGACATTCCCTCAGGAAGCAACGCCGGTCGGGAAAAGGCGGCGACCCCCAAAGCGGCTGCCGCCAGAATCGAACCGCTGTAGGATTCGTACAAATCGGCCCCCATTCCCGCAACGTCGCCAACATTGTCCCCCACGTTGTCCGCAATCGTCGCAGGATTATTCGGCGAATCCTCATTCATCCCCTCCTCCACCTTGCCCACCAGATCGGCCCCCACATCGGCGGCCTTGGTGAAAATCCCACCACCGACACGCGCAAACAACGCCTGGGCACTGGCCCCCATGCCAAAGGACAGCATCGCCACCGAAATCTGTTCCAGCGAGTAAGCAGACTCGGGTCCCGCCAGCAGAGGCCACACCCAGTACAAGAACCCAAACCACAGACAGATATATAGCAATCCCATGCCCACAACCGTCAGCCCCATCACGGCACCGCTGCGGAAAGCAACCTGCAAACCGTCATTGAGCGAACGACGGGCACCCGCCGCAGTGCGGCTACTTGCTTGCGTGGCTGTTCGCATGCCAAACCATCCACAAAGGCCGGAAAACAGACCGCCCGTCAGGAAAGCAAGCGGAACGAAACCATTCAGAATTTCCAAGGAATAACTGAAAACCGCCAGCACGGCCGCAACAAACACAAACACGATTGCGACCCAGCGGTACTGCTGGACCAGATAGGCATCGGCACCGGTTCGCACAAACGACGCGATCTGGCGCATCCGCTCCGTCCCTTCTTCGGCACGCATCATTTGCAGGAAGAAAATTCGCGCCCACAACAACGCTAACAGCGAAGCCCCCAGTGCCAAACACCAAACCGTCAAACTTATCACGGCAGTCCTTTGAAATTTAGCGGAATTGCACGCATCGAAAACTGTTCAAAACCAACGACAACCACACCGATTGCTAAAATCGTATCCAATCTTACAAAAGCTGCAATGAGTCACAAGCAGGCCCTAAACATACACCAAGGGAAGCATGGTCCACATTGCGCGTCTTGAAGCAGAAAACTTTGCGGCCTCCCACAACTGGACCGCAGTGCCCCTCTGGGCTATAATCAAAGCGACATCGGGGGCGATCTGGATTCGACCGGATAGCTTGAAGCGTATGTTGCATGTCGTGGTTGATCAGTTGGCCACGTAAAAAGCTGATCAAAATTTTAGTTGCAGATGCAAATCTAGCAATGGCAGCCTAAGAAAAGGCTGTCCTGGCTGAGGGGGATCGCCGGAGTCGTCCAAAAGCCAGTCAGCAATTCCGGATCGTCGGTCATCATGTTCAAAACATGACTGATTAAAAAACGTTTTGGGCTAGCCGAGAGCGAAGCTTGTTCGCCAGCGGCGCTCGACGCGAAGCGTCTCCCTCGGGAGGCCCAAACGGCGAACTAAACATGTAGACGCGTACGTGGATCTGTCGCGGGACGCGGGTTCAATTCCCGCCGCCTCCACTAAAAGCCGATTTGCGAGAAATCGCAAATCGGCTTTTTTTATTGGGTTTGCGACAACTTCACTGTCCCATTTCGACCTCAAGAACGGCATTTGGATGGGATTGGCGAGCCTTTTTTAACAGGCTGTTAGGGCCCCCATTGCCTCACACTAAAATCTCGCTTACCACTTTGGCACCTTCGACGCCGGTCAGGCGGAAGTCGAGGCCAGCGTGGTTGTAGGTCAGGCGTTCGTGGTCGAAGCCCATCAGATGCAGCATGGTGGCGTGGATGTCGCGGATGTGAACGCGATTCTCGATGGCACGGTAACCAAATTCGTCGGTGGCACCATGAGCGTATCCGCCTTTAATCCCTCCACCTGCCAACCAGATGGAGAATCCATGATGATTGTGATCGCGACCGGTTGGGTTGCCGCCGCCAATCGGAATCTCGACGGCTGGCGTGCGGCCAAACTCACCGCCGCAAATGATCAACGTCTGGTCCAGCAGTCCGCGTTGTTGGAGATCGGTTAGCAGGGCCGCGATCGGGCCATCGCATTCGTTGCCCAGACGGCGATGTTCTTCGGCCAGGTTGTTGTGCGAATCCCACGGCTGGACATCGCCGTGATAACACTGCACCACTCGGACGCCACGCTCGATCAACCGCCGCGCGATCAGCAATTGCCGGCCATGAACGGTGTCCGCTTTGTACAAGCTTTGTGTCGCTTGCGTCTCCTGCGAAATGTCGAGTGCATCGGTGGCTTCCATCTGCATTCGATAGGCTAGTTCGAAAGATTGAATCCTGGCTTCCAGATTGGGATCGTCGCGACGCGACGCTTGATGCTGTTGATTGAGGCTCGACAACAGGTCAAGCTGTCGCCGCTGATCCGCAGGTGACGTTCGGGAACTCTGGATGTTGGCGATCAGTTCGTTGACCTTGGTCTTGCGTGTGTCCAGGTAAGTTCCCTGATAAACGCCGGGTAAAAACGCACTGCGCCAGTTCGACGAATCGGCCACCGGCAGGCCGGGGCATAACGTCACAAAGCCGGGAAGATTTTGATTCTCACAACCCAGGCCGTAGGTCAACCACGAACCATAGCTGGGACGCGACAGCCGTTCGTCGCCGGTGTTCATCAGCCTCATGCTTTGTTCATGGTTGGGCGTGTTGGCGTACACCGACTTCAGCACGCAGATGCGATCAGCATGGCGGCTGGCCGTTTGCTGAAATATCTCACTGCACCACAGACCGCTTTCACCGTATTGAGCGAACTGAAACGGCGATGCCAGTGCGACTCCCGTTTCTCGTTCGGTGGTGAGATTACCGAGCGGCAATTTCTTTCCACCCCATTTCGTAAGTTCGGGCTTGGGGTCCCAGGTATCCACCTGAGATGGTCCGCCGTTCAGATAAATGTGGATGATATGTTTGGCACGCGGTTGAAAGTGAGGCGGGCGAGGTGCCAGTGGGTTGACGCGGTTGACGCCCACGGTCGGTGGTGACTGCTCGGCTTGTAGCAGCCAGGGCAACGCTAACCAGCCCAGCCCCGTTCCGGTACTTTGCAGGAGTCGTCGTCGAGTGATTTGGTGGGGCAAGTGATTCATGGTGTTCCTCGTGACAATGAAAAACGTTGGTTCGCGGAGCGAACCACGACGATTAGTCCACAAACATCAGTTTGTTCGACATCAACAAAACCTGCGACAATTGTTCGAGCGATCCCGACATGAGGAACGATTCGCACAGTTCCTGTTCCGTGCGAGTCGGCTCGCGGCCGAAGACGGTTGCGTAAAGTCGAGAGACGCGTCGTGGCGGTTCTGCTTCTTCCACACGTTTGGCCAAAGTATCGCCACGGGCGAGCATGAAGTTTGAATTCAGTGCGAACAACGCCTGTTGTGGGACCGTGGTCAGGCTGCGGCGGGAAGTTGATGTGTCGGCATTGGCGAAGTCAAACGTTTGAACCATTGCTGGGATATTCTGACGCTCCACAAACGCATAAACCGTCCGCCGATGATTCGCGGGGTCGGTGATCTGCACCGGGCGACCGAACATCGTTTCATCCAACTCACCGGTGATCGCCAGCAGCGTGTCGCGCATCTGTTCGAAGTCCAGACGCCTGCGATTGGCTCGCCAGATCAGTGAGTTGGACGGATCGCGTTGGCGTTGCAGCGTCATCACTTCGGTCTCGGGAAGCAGCGACGAACGCTGATAGGCCCGCGACGAGATAATCAGCTCATGCAGCGGCTTGGTTCGCCAACCATTTTGAATCAGGAAGTCGGCAAGAAAATCCAACAGTTCGTGTTGCACGGGACGTTTGGCCTGCAAACCGAAGTCGCCAGGGTTCTCCACCAGCGGCTCGCCAAAATGATGCATCCAGACTCGATTGACCCAGACTCGAGCCGTCAATGGGTTCGTCGGTGAAGCGATCGCGTTGGCAAGTTCGAGCCGTCCGCCTCCTTGACTAAACACGGGGCGTTCGTCTGGCGATAAAACTTCCAGGAACCGGCGTGGCACCGGGTTGCCTCGCGCACTGGGATCGCCGCGTTGAAAGATGACCGGATCGCACAATACTTCCGCATCTTGGACGACCATCGCTCGAGGTGCGGCATCTTTGTGTTTGACGGCAATCGCATCAAGCTGCCCCAGCAATCCGCGAAACGCGTCGCCCGGCTGACGCGAGAGATAGAACTTGACGTCTCGTGGCGGAAACCAGACGGGGCCATCGCGTGAGACCAGCAGACTCGCCAGCGGATCGTTTTCATCTGCGTCGGCCAGCCACGCATCGCGAATGATTGTGCCGTACACGTTGGCGACCTCGGCTTTGTTGGCAGGTTTAGCCGCCACCAGTCCGTCGATGATCCGCTGATCGATGCCGCGAGCCTTCCATTGGTCGGGCTGCAAAGTCGGAGCGTGCATCAGATCGTGCCAGGGGCCGAACACCGGATCGTCCGGAAAGGCTCGACGAGCGATAAGTTGTCGCCAGCGTTTCGTGATCTGCGGACGCAATTGATCGGGAATCAGTGAAAGAAAGAAGATGCTCGTTTCTGCCACGTCGGGTTCTGTCGTCGCCACTTGAATGAGATAGTCGGGGGTTCGTTCGCGGGCGATCTTCAGCGTTTCGTCGTAGTGAGCCTGTTGCTTGTCGGAGATTTCTTTGAGCTTCGCCGCGAACTCGTCTTCGAACGCCTGTCCCGCCTCGCCGACGGGGCCGATGCGTGGGCGAGCGTCAGGCTCAACACTGCTGGCAAAGACGCCGTACAACGAGTAGTAGTCCGCCGTGGGTACAGGGTCGAACTTGTGGTCGTGACACCGCGCACAGGCCAACGACAGTCCGAGAAATCCGCGCCCAATCACATCAATCTGGTCATCAATCACATCGTGGCGATTTCTGTCGAACAATCTTCCCAGCGTTAACAGGCCCATCGCCGCCAGATCGGGCGAATCGGCGGGCAGGTGCAGTTGATCGGCGGCCAGTTGCTCACGCACAAATTGATCGAGCGGTTTGTCGTCATTGAACGCCCGGATCACATAGTCGCGATAAGTGTAGGCGAAGGGACGGATTCGCGCATCGCCGTACATCAACACACCGTCTTTGGCATCCGAATAACGTGCCACATCCAGCCAGTGCCGTCCCCAGCGTTCACCATACCGGGGCGAGGCTAACAGCTCTTTCACTAACTGT
Source organism: Roseimaritima sp. (assembly GCA_007124075.1). GTDB lineage: Bacteria > Planctomycetota > Planctomycetia > Pirellulales > Pirellulaceae > Roseimaritima. The sequence goes on along the minus strand of SLFV01000468.1, from coordinate 2,038 downwards.
CCAAAACCTTCGCGTGGGGTCGCCAACTGCTGTTCGGTCGGCGGAAGACCGATAAGATCAAATGTCGTCCGGCGAATCAGAGTGGCCATATCCGCAGGTTCAGTGACAACGAACCCCTGTTCGCGGAGCTGGCGCTCAACCAGGAAATCGATCGGATGAACATGGGTGTCGATCGGTGGTGCTGCGATAGGCTGAAACGCCCAATGTTCTCGCGCGGACTTTTCCAGATCGGTGACGATCTTCTCACCGACGCGTGGATCGAGAGCACCTTGCCGAATCCAGTGCGTCAAGTCAGCGATCTCGATGTCGCTTAACGGATCTCCAGCATCGGGAGGCGGCATACGTAGCTTGTTGTCGCGCTGTGTTACGGCGCGAATCAACAGACTCGCCGCCGGGTCGCCCGGTACAATCGCCGGACCGCGTTCGCCGCCACGTTCCCAGCCGTGCCGTGTATCCAGCCGCAACTTGCCCTCGGCCAGATCGGGACCATGACAGTCGTAACAATGTTTCACCAACAACGGGCGAATCCGTTTTTCGAAGAACTGTTCCTGCTTGGCGTTCTGCTCGGCGAAGACCGACACCGACAGCAGACACAGCATTCCCGCCGCGTGAATCGAACGATACGGATACCTCATGACAAAATCTCCTTGACCACTTTGGCACCTTCGACACCGGTCAGGCGGAAGTCGAGGCCGGCGTGGCGGTAGGTCAACCGTTCGTGGTCGAAGCCCATCAGGTGCAAAATCGTGGCGTGAAGGTCATGCACATGGACCGGCTTCTCCACGGCTCGCAAACCGATGTCATCCGTCGATCCATGGACGATGCCAGGCTCCACGCCACCTCCGGCCAGCCACGAACTAAAAGCCCACGGATGATGTTCGCGGACTTTGGCATCCGCTGTATTGTTGAAGGGTGTGCGACCGAACTCGGTGGTCCAGACGACCAGCGTCTCATTCAACATGCCACGTTGTTTCAGATCGCGCAGCAATGCGGCGATGGGTTGATCGACGTTCCTGGCCAAAGGCTGATGAGTCATCATGTCGCCGTGTGCGTCCCAGTTGCCCGAAGACCCCGTATCGATCAGCTCGACAAACCGCACTCCGCGCTCGATCAACCGCCGAGCCGCCAGGCATTGCCAGCCGAACCCTGTCTTCTGATCGCGGCTGATTCCGTAGCTTGCCAGCGTCGTCTCGGTCTCTTGCCCAAAGTCGAAGGCATCAGGCACAGCCATCTGCATTCCGAACGCGGTCTCAAAAGTCTGCAATCGAGCGGCCAGTTGTGGATCATTCGCGCGCGAGGTCAGATGTTCGGCGTTGAACTCGCGGAGCGCGGCCAGTTCAAGTTGCTGCCGATCAAGTGGCACGCGAGGTCTGACGTTGGCCACCGGTTCTGCGCCGGGGACCACCAGTGTTCCTTGATAAGCACCCGGCAGAAAATCGCTGGCGTAGACCTGGGTTCCAGCGTAGGTTTGAGCGGGTGCGATGACCACAAAGCCAGGCAGGTTTCGGTTGAGCGTTCCCAGACCATAGGTGATCCACGAACCAATGCTGGGCCGCGAAAACGCGAACGAGCCGGTATGCATGCCGAGCGTGGCGTTGTAGTGGTTCGAATGCGACGTATGCATCGACCGAATCAGCGCGATGTCATCGACACACTCGGCAACATGCGGAAAGAGCGAACTGACCTCGGTGCCGCACTGGCCATGCGGTTTGAATTCCCACTGAGGACGCTTCAAGAATATCCGTTCGTAGCCGGGGCGGTTCTTGATCTCGGGATGGTCGGCGTTGATTTCCTTGCCATGTTGTTTAATCAGTTCGGGCCGATGATCAAACGTATCGACGTGTGACACGCCCCCGGTCATAAACAAAAAGATGACGTTCTTCGCCTTGGCCGGAAAGTGCGGCTGACGAATTGCCATCGGATCACCTTCATCAGCCATCAACTGGTTTACGATCCCAGGAAACAAAATCGAACTTGCAGCAGCAGAACGCAGAAATTCGCGGCGGGTTGGTGTCATGGTTGTCTTGTTTCTTGGTTT
>SLFV01000405.1 GCA_007124075.1 Roseimaritima sp. | reverse complement strand
CGTCGCCTTGCCGAGGTCGACTGCCTCCCTTCCCAGCCGCTGGGAAGGGGCCGAGCGCTCGGTACCGCGGAGTAAATTCGCTTTGCGACGCTGGCTCGCTGCTTGGCGGACTTGCGGCAACTGCTCCAGCGCCAGGATTGCGATCTGCGATTTCGTTAAATGACGACGGGCAATGTTCGCGATGGCGATCACGCCAACCACTCAGCAGACAGAACCCGACCTGAGGGGTATGAACCAAGATGTTAATGCGCACGCACAAGGTTTTGCCACAGATAAAGATGAGCCATGAGTACACGCAGCGAAGCGGCCGCATGAACGCGTCAACGATTACTCGATGCGGCGTTGACATTGTTTTCACAGCGAGGCTACGCAGCCACAGGCATTCGCGACATTTTGCAAGTGGCTGGAGTTACCCAACCCACGCTTTACCATCACTTTGCCGACAAAGCATCCCTATTGCAAACGCTGATCGAGCGGCACCATGGCGAGAGCCAACAGCGGTTAGAGGAGATCATCGCGGGCGAAACGACCGTTGCGAGTAAGCTACTTGCATTCGTCTCATCGTTGTTCGTGCATCGCTGTCTCGATCCGCGCGTGCCAAGACTGATGTTCCAAGCCTATTATGGTCCGACGGTTCCCGAAATTGATGGCGTGCTAAATAATTTGACCGAGAAGCGATTTCGGCTTGTCGTCAGCATCATGAAAAACGGTATGCGTACGAGTGAGCTAGCCGCCTCCAACGCTGAATTCCTTGCTCTGACGTTTTGCAGCATGGTAGATTAACCACTAAACTTGTTGGCTCGCGCTATTGTCGAATTGTTTCTGACTGGTGCGGGAAATGAAGTTTGATCGGAAACCAAATACCGCACCATCACTCGTCTTCGACCCGTTTGCCATCTCGGTAGGACTCGACGAGGCGGTACGGATGGCTCAGGTCGGATTTGTCGAAGACCAAGACGTGCGGCAGTGGCTGGATCGATGTTGCTGCGTCTTTCATGTGGATGAAAATCACCACACTTTCGTAACCGCGTGCAGCGTATTCGGCCAGCAGCTCGACCTTCTCGCCGACGAGGTCGGACAAAACCGTTTCAAAAATGAAACTCATTCGCAATATGAGGCTCCGGCGACGAAAACTGACTTGCCGGCCGAGGTTCAGTCGATGAAGGCGTTCCGTGCGTCGGAGACCGTAGAGATTCAGGCGTTGCTCGCCAGCGATCTGCGAAATGCGTTGAGACCTGCTCGCAGGCGACTTCTTGGAAATTCCTGTTAGAATAGGGGGCCATTGCTCAACGCACACACCGCTCCCTTCTACCCACAGGCAGACGAGAACGCATGACCCAACCACGACTACCTTTGCGCCGCCCCCGAATCCTTGGCAGCATTCTGCTGTTGTGGGCGTCCCTCCTGACGATGCCATCCGCGATCGCCGAGCCGTTTGAATTTAAGCAGGATGATGTCGTAGCTATCTACGGCAACGGACTGGCCGACCGCATGCAGCACACCCCATGGGTCGAGGCGGTTTTGCAAAGTCATTTGAAAGGCATGAACGTTCGGTTTCGGAACATGAGTTTTTCCGGGGACATGGCAAACAAACGTCCTCGCAACAAAGGGTTTACCAATGACGAGGAGTATTTACGGCACGTTGATCCCAGCGTGATCTTCATGATGTATGGCTACAACGAGTCGTTTGCTGGAACCGCTGGGGTGGACGCCTACCAGAATGAACTGGTTAATCTAGTTCAAAAGTATCGAAAGCTTCGCGAGGAAGACGCGGTGGAAGCGCGTTTCGTCCTGTTTAGTCCGATCGCGTACCAGCGCACGGGCAACCCCAATCTGCCCGATGGGATCCAGTTGAATGCCAATTTGGCTGCTTACACCGAAGCCACGCGGCGTGCCGCTACCGCAAGCGACGCCACGTTTGTTGATCTTTATTCACCCACCTTTCAGTTATTCAGCTCCGGCACTCAGCTATGGACGCTTAACGGCATTCATTTGAACGCGGAGGGCTACGAGAAGTTGGCGGACATTATCAGCAGCGCTTTGCTTGGCAAACCAGCACCACCGGCAGACACACTTGGCAACGTGTACGCTGCCGTGGAAGACAAAAATTGGCACTGGCACAATCGGTATCGAGCGACAGACGGGAACGATGTTTGGGGAAGTCGGTCCACGTTGACCTTTGTTGATGGGCAAAGCAATGCCGAGGTTTTGCAACACGAGCTGAAAATGCTGGATGTGATGACCGCCAATCGCGACTCAGCGATCTGGGCAACCGCAGAAGGACGCTTAGCGAAGGTCGATGACAGCAACGTTCCACCACCGCGGAAGGTGATTTCCAATGTTGGCGGAGGCAGTGCCAGTTCCAGCGAACACAAGGAAGGAACTGTTGAGTACTTAAGTCCGGCGGAAAGCGCGGCGAAAGTGGTCGTTCCGGAAGGTTTCCAGTTGAACGTGTTCGCTTCCGAGGAAATGTTTCCGGACATGGCAAATCCGGTGCAGATGCAAGTCGACAGTCAAGGTCGCCTGTGGGCTGCGTGCTGGAACACGTATCCCAAGTGGGAACCACTGAAGGAGATGAACGACAAGTTGATGATTTTTGAGGACACCAATGGCGACGGAGTTGCAGACAAACGGAAGATTTTCGCGCATGTGCACAACCCGCTGGGATTTGAATTTTGGGGTGGGGGCGTCGTCGTCACCTCGGGGCCTGACCTACTGTTTCTGAAAGACACGAACGGTGACGACCAAGCCGATGTGCGGATCATTTTGTTGCAAGGCTTAGGCACCTCCGATACACACCACGCGGCCAACAATCTTATTTATGGCCCCGATGGCGGTATTTATTGGCAAAGTGGAATCTTTCTGGTGCATAACCATGAATCGCCATGGAAGCCGAATCTGAATATCGGTGAATCGGGCATGTACCGGTTTGATCCGCGAACCTTTGTGATCACGCCCCACGCTAGGAATTCCCCTAATCCGCACGGCACCAGCTTCGATCGCTGGGGTTATTGTTATGCAAACGATGGAACTGGCGGGCGATCTTACCAAGTGCGTCCTGAAGGGGAAGGCTTCAAAATGCACGAACTGTTGACCAAGGAATTTCGTCCAGTCGCTGCCAATGAAATACTTTCTTCGACTCATTTCCCAGACGATATGCAACAGGACTTTTTAATCTGCAACACGATCGGTTTTTTGGGGGTCAAGCAGTATCACCTTGACCGTGACGGAGATGGCCAGACGCGTCAGGTTGGCGAGGTTTGGGGAACTCCCGCCAAGGAGTTGCTAAATAGCAAGGATCGCAACTTTCGTCCAACCGACGCGATTGTGGGCGCCGATGGTGCGCTTTATGTGGCGGACTGGCATAACGTCATTATCGGACACATGCAACATAACATTCGCGATCCCAACCGCGACCACAAGCATGGACGAATTTTGCGTCTGACCGTGAAAGATCGTCCGCTGCAAGAGCCCGTGAAGATTCATGGCGAACCCATTGAAGCGTTGCTGGAAAACCTGAAGCATCCCGTAGACGGGGTCCGTCAGCGGACGCGTATTGAACTGAGCGGGCGGGATTCGAGGGCAGTGATTGCGTCCACGCAAAAATGGATGGCCGATTTTGATCCGCATGACGAACGGGAGGCCCATCACCTACTGGAAGCCCTTTGGATGCACCAACAGCACCATGTTAGGAACGAGGAATTGCTGAACGTGCTGCTTAACTCGTCCGTCAAGCATGCGGTGGTGGCAGCCAAGACGGTGCAGCACTTCTGGCACAACGTGGATGCGACGGGTGCGAGCGGTTTTGCCGCGCCCGCGCAAGTTGAGTTTGTCAAATTCGATCCCCCCAAAACGCTGAGCGCGGCCGATCAAAAGCGTTACCTGATCGGCGCGGAAGTGTATCAACGCGAGTCTAGTTGCGGCACATGTCACCTGACCCACGGTAAAGGCAACGGTGTTATTTATCCGTCCTTGGTTGGCAGCGCTTGGGTTAACGGCAGTGAAGAACGGTTGGTAAAGATGGCACTGCATGGCCTGTGGGGCAAGCTGGAAGTCCACGGCAAGGTCTATGACCCGGCGTTAGGAGTGCCGCCGATGACGGCATTCAAGGACTTGCTTGGTGACGAGGAAATTGCGGCCGTATTGACGTTCGTGCGCAACACCTGGGATAACAGCGCATCGCCCATTTCTGCGGAGACGGTCAAGGAAGTCCGCGCCGCCACTGGTAATCGTACCACGTTCTGGAAACCGGAAGAGTTGTTGGCCGACCACCCACTGGAAGCCGAGTTGATCCTGAAAGATTATGGAATCGATCCAGAGGGCCTTGCCAATGTCCAACTGGAGGATGAACTGCTGGGGATTCCAGTTGCCCAACTGGCTGCCGTGGCCATGCGGGAAGGCGATTTCGCGCGTGGCAAGACATTGTTCTATAAGTCTGCTACCGCCTGTGCCACCTGTCACGATCCTGGACCTGGGGCGGTTCGGATAGGCCCGGACCTCACCAAGTTGACTACCGTGTTGACACCAGAGGAATTGGTTGATTCCGTCTTGCGCCCATCCAGCCGCATTGACAAGGACTACGCGCAGGTGAACGTGTTAACTGCGGACGGTACCGTCCTGACGGGCATCCGAGTTATGGAGAACGAGCAAGAGCTTGTACTGCGAAATCTGGCACAAGCCGAACCAATCGTGGTTAAGCAGGAAAACATCGAAGACGTGATCGAGTCACGAACGTCGTTGATGCCAAGCAAGCTGGTGCGAGTTTTGAAAGACCGTCGCGAATTCAACGATCTGATGAAATATGTGCTTGAAGTCAGAAAGCGTTAGGGCTAGAGGCAGATAGGATCTTACCAGCCCTCCCCGTAGCCCGTCCTGGAGATCGCTCCCGCCCGGCGACGCGGGAGTGGCAGATGAAGAGGCGCCCCATGCGAGGTAACCGCCAGAATCCTCCAGGTAAAAATGGAATTCTGGCGAGTCTCTTCAAGGTCAAACGATGTCAGCCGCGCGCCCTAAAATAGGGCCTACTGCGCAGTCTCGGGCTGGTCCCACAGGCGATACGGGTCGTTGAGACGCTGCATCTCCGAAAGCAGCAGCGATTCCATTTCCACCAGTTCGGCTTTGAATCGTGGGTCCGATGCCAAATTCAGTTGATTGCTGGTCGGCTGGACACCGGTTAACGCAACAACCTCCGGTGCATGGTGTTGTATCAAAAACTCGGATGGGTTTTCCGCAAGGTTGAAGAGTTGTGTCTTGCGCACCTGGCCATCCAACAAATCGTATTTAATCAGCTTCCATCGGCCTTTCTTCACACACCGCATCCCCGGTTTTGTGCCGCCGCAGTAGACCCCATAAAGCGTTTCTCGCACCGTCGCTTGCTGACCGAAAAGAACGTTTCTAAAACTAATTCCTTCATTTGTTGGCGGCGCATCGATACCGGCCAAATCGCACAGGGTCGCCAGGACATCGTAAAGGTAAATGTTGCCGACCGCGCGCGACCCTGGTGCGATTTCGGGGCCTTTGACAATGAACGGCACTTTCCAGGTGTGCTCATACAGGTTCTGCTTCCCCTGCAATCCATGGCGTCCAATCGCCATCCCATGGTCCGACGTGTAGAAAACGTAAGTATTTTCAAGTTCGCCCATCGCGTCCAATTTTTTCAGCACTCGGTCAATCTGAATGTCAATGTTCTCACTGCACGCGAACTCGCGTCCCAATTCGTTTCGAATCGTCCGTTCGTCTCGATTTCTCCACACTCCGCTGACGGCAACTTCGTCTCGCAGATTGGGGTGCCCGTGATGAAACGGATGGGCTGGCAAATAGTTTTCTGGAAGCGCCGGTTGATCGGGATGCGCGGGCGGCAATGATTGTCGGTCGGTGTGGTTTGTTGCACCATACTTCTTCAGCAATTCAGGCTTGCCGTCGCGAACGTCATGGGGGTGTGAAAAACCAAAATAGATCAGAAAAGGCTTGCTACGTGATTCGGATTGCCGCAGTTTCAGATAATCCAGCACTCGATCGGCGTGCCACGCGCTGCCCGATTCGTCGGTGTCGCCCCTTTTCATCGCATCGTGCCGAATGGTGAACTGTTCATTCGCAGCTTCGTAGGAATTGCCTGTCTTGCAAGTTCGCATGGTGTCGTATCCAGCACGGTTAAAAACTGCGGCCAACGTCTGTTGGGCAAGATCGGGCGGGACCAAGTTTGGGGCCGACTGATTGGGATTGTTGCTACGACGAGCGCGATCGGGAATATGCCAAACCGTACGCCCAGACATGATCATTTTCCGAGAGCACGTGCAAACCGCACCCACCCAAGCACCCATGTGATGCGCCGCGTCAATGACCATCCCGTCCGCTGCCAGTTGATCAAGTGTGGGTGAATGAAGCTCGCTCTTGGGGTTGTAACATCGCAAATCCAGCGGCGATTGGTCATCGACGATAATGAATAGAAAGTTGGGGCGTTTCGGTTTAACCTCGCCCCGATCCTCCCCCGCTTGTGCCACGGCAACGCGTTGCCCGAGTGGCACAAGGCACAGGATCAAAAAGAATAGGCTGGCAAGACGACGGCTAGGCAGCAAAGGCGAGCGTGAGTTTACAAGTCGCATCATCAAAAGATCACGGGGGCATGAGGGAGAGGAGACGGGGTCCAACCTATCTAGCGTATAGCTGCCTGACGCGAAACACAAGATTCTGCCAGTGCATTGATCCCAATGACTTAACGATTGGGAACAGGCCTCCAGGCTGGCGTCTTTGTTTGGGTGTTCGATACCCGTCGACAGACGGTTTTCTGCCACACAGGATGGTGCGTTGGGTGATGTACGGGCGAAAACCATTTCCATTGAAAAATCAGAACGGTTAGAATATCGCTGAATTTTGATGCGATACCCCCACCCCTTCTCCGTGAAAGGTCCTGCCATGACGAAGAACACGACCATTGATCGCCGCACCTATCTACGAGGCGTCGGAGCTGCACTTGCCTTGCCGCTGTTGGATTCGATGGGCTGGGCGGATGCGAACGGGAAAGGTGAGTACAAACCACCGGTGCGGTTGGGGTTTATGTACATGCCCCACGGTGTGATCATGGACCAGTTTTGGCCCACCGATGCAGAAGGTTTTCTGACATCGCCACCCCCGGCGCTCGCGTCGTTGCGCCCCGTGCTTGAAAAATGCCTGATGATGAAGGGCATTTCAGGGGTGCCCAACGGACCGTTCAAAGGCGCACCGCATGCACTTGAACTATCGACATGGTTGACCGCAGCGCTGCCAAACCCGGACAAGCGAGATGTGATCAGCATTTCTATTTCTGCCGATCAGATCGCTGCGAACGCCTTAGGGGCTTTCACGACATTGCCCTCGTTAGAACTAGCCACAATGCCTCAGACATGGAAGGAAAACCAAGCCGGTCTGAACGAGGCCTATTATTCTCACTGCAGTTTCCGCTCTCCCACCCAGGCGGTCCCAGCCGAAATCAATCCGCGCAATGTGCTGAACCGTTTGTTCTATAAACCGGAACAAGGCAGCGGGGGACCGTCGACGGCAATGAATCCTTTGGACCGAAGCATGTTGGATTTGGTGCTTTCTGGGGCGCGGGACCTACGTCGGACCCTATCGCCGACCGACCAGCGGAAGCTGGATGAATATTTAGACGGCGTTCGGTCAGTAGAACGCCGGATTGCTGCGATCGAAATCCGTCAGAAGGAAGCGGCCATGGAGAAAGCGGGGGTCCGGTCAAGCCGACGTCACGAATCGGATTCGCCCCCCATCGAAATCAAGATTCCCGAGGGTGACCGACGCAGTGATTACATGCAGGTGATGTGTGACCTGAACGTGTTGGCGTTCCAGACCGACACGACGCGGGTTTGCACCTACATCGGCTCAACTCCCAACGGAGTCTCGTACCCGGAACTGGGGTTCGAAGACCAGCACCATTCGACGACGCACCACAATAACAATCCCGAGAAGGTAAGAAAAGTCGCGGCAATCACCGAGTTCAACATCGAACAGTTTGCCTACATGGTGAAAAAGATGGACGGTTTGCGAGAGGGCGACGGGACGTTGCTGGACAACTGCATCATGATGTGGGGCTCGGGGCTTGAAGACGGCGACAGGCACACCCGAGCGAACCTCCCCTTCATCATCGCGGGCAAGGGAGGCGGTTCCATCAACACGGGACGGTACGTACCGGATGTGAAAGGAAACCAAGGCGACTTGCTGACCACATTGCTGAACTGCGCCGGGATTCCACTGGACCGCCCGATTGGGATCGCGACCAAGCAGATTTCAGAGATCCGGGCTAACGCCTAACAGCCGTGGGGAGGGTCGAATCCGAGGAACCAGGCTTAGGGAAGGGTCTTTTAGTGGGGGACGGTCTTGTAGGGTTCCCTGACTTGTGTAGATGCCAATAGACTTTGGAAGAGGTCGGGCTCTCAAGTGTGGGAGAGGAATTCTGGCCAATCCCACTAGCCCGAAACTGCAAGCTAACAAACCACTAGTCAGCGTTCCGCCAAGTGACCACACTAGGACCGGTTAGGAAATAAGTTGACGCGTTCGATTCGCTTGTCCCTGCCCCGCGTCGCGGCAATGCCGAGGGGGGGGGGAAGTGGGCAAAGTCAAGCGGCCAACAACTGAAAAACTTATTCCGCACCCAGTCCTTGTTGCCAGCCGTCACAAACCGGCGCGCCGCCTTGCGACCTTTCTTACTGTATCTTCGCCACACAGATTTATGGCCGTTTCGATCGACGCATATTGTACCGTTAGGACCCCGGTTCGTCCGCCAGCGTCGTTCGCTGAGGTGGGCCGACACGACCGGCATGACCATGAACTGGCTAGCGATCTTGCGGTTCGATACCGCGATTTGTTGCACCAAAGCGAGCTCCGGTCGCTCCCTTCACTAGCTGCGATCGCCCAACACTTTCTGCGGGTTCAGCGACGCGTTTCGTTGGTTGCCGACCGTTGGGACAGGAATCTGCTGGCTCCCTGGGCGTGGCAAGTCAATGCGATTTTGGTCACTCCCGAGGGCGAGATCCTGGACCCCGATGGACGACGCTTGTGCGACCGAGACCACGGCCTGCCGGAATCTGACGCGCAGTTGCCGTTCCCGGTCGAAGCAAGGCAGCGCAAGGCCCAATCCGAAATGCTGCTTCGGAATCGTTTAATCGATGTCCCCGCGGAAATTCTGCCTGTTGTCAGCGAGCCGGAGGTCGAAGTCCGTGATGCGCACGCTGTGGTGGGTCGGGCCTTGGCCCTGCTGGTCGTTGCCGTTCGGGCGGAATCACTTCGCAATGATCAGCCCATTTCGCTTGCGCGTTTACAAAATCGCTTGCCCGAGGCCTGGGGCCATCTCAGCGCTTCCGAACTAATCTTCCTAGAACAATCGCAGCCTGATCCGTTGGCAATCGAAGATGCACTTTGGAACTACGAATCGCTCCTGACGCTTCAGTGGGCACTGGGCATGCATCCCGAACTCCCTTTCCCGGACGAATTCTGCGACATCGCCGCGATCACCCACACAATGCTCAGCATTCCCGCAGACCAATGGTTGAAACAAACCCAATTACGTAACGATCGTGCTATTTTAGATGCGCTTGATCTTCATCAACGGCTTCTGTGGGCAGCCCGCGAGGCCTATCGGTTGCAGCAGCCTCCCCCGGCGTCCATCGATGGGAACATTATTGTGCGTCGGCAGCATGCGTTAAATTGGCTGACATCGTGGGCCGATGCCGATTGGGACGCTGTCGACACCCCCAGCTAGAATCCCCGATGAAGATCATCCGTTATCCTGTTCCAACTGCTAGGACCCTACCAACCCTCTCCGGACTAATCCTGGGCTGCAAGGGAAGAATGGAATCTGCCATCCGTCTAAAAGCAGCGTCCACTGGCCCAAATCATTCATGACCCGAGACGCGACGCCTTGTTGATTTATAAGCCTTCAGCCAGCGAACCGTCCGCTCCGTTTGGGCGTTGTTTTCTGGAACCTTTGGCCTCACCGGTCACATACCCGACAACGGTCATCGCTTGCTGAAGTTCAATGGGGACGAAGTACGGTGTGTTGCCAGTATACTTGCTCTCAATCCGGTTTTTCGCAGCCAATTCTCCCCAGCTCATGCTGTCAGTCAGGTGCCATGCGGCGGCTTGAGCGGTGTTTTGAGCGACTTTGCCGTAACCCAGCAACCTGCACAGCTCGACAACCCGATCATCGGACACGACGGCTTCCAGGGGAACGATTTTATATGCCATTCGCGGGCGAGGATCGGGCTTCCCATGTTCCAGGCAGACGGTGGTAAGGCCCAGTTTGCGAGTCTTCTCCGGGGCAACACGCATCATGCCCCCCATGCCCATGCCCCCCATGCCCATGCCCCCCATGCCTCCGCCCATGCCCCCCATG
>SLFV01000308.1 GCA_007124075.1 Roseimaritima sp. | reverse complement strand
CTGAATTGATTGAAATGTGGGTTGGTGTTACTTTCCCAGTTTCTTTCTTCAGTTTTAGAAGTGGTTTTCATGTTCAAGACAATTGCTGTATCGATGATTATGTTGGCTGGTGGTGCGCTAGGCGGGTTGGCTTTGAAGTCTGCCGATCAGGCGCAAAGTTCCGTGGTGGGATGCCCATGTGGGATTTGTGTTGCGGACTGCTTGTGCTGCGTGGCTGGCCCTTGCACCTGTGATGCTTGTCCGTGTGGGCAATGCGATAGTGCCACGTGCTGTGCGGATGCTTCCCCGTCCGTCTCGCTGGCTAAGTGCAACACCGCTACTGATGAAGCTGGTAGCGAGATCTGCGCCAGCACCTGTTCAACGTCGGCTTCGTTAGCCGCATGTTGCGCGGCCAAGTAAGTGGTTCACGACGGGCAGTTAGCCTTCAACAGTCAGTATCGCTGATTTTGCAACGTGTTGCACCGCGCAGACCAATCGGTCTGTGCGGTGTTTTTTTCATCCTGCGTCAGCATCCGCAAGCCCAGGTTTACAACTTGGGTTTACTTGGTGCCATCACGCTAGCATCGTGCGATCAATAACTGTTCCTTTGAACCGTCTCTCCCGGCCCTACGGAGCAGGGCCGGGAGAGATTTAGAGAGAGCGAGAAACGTCAGACAGCGATTTTATCGCACGATGCTTAACGGGTGGCCATCCATTGGAACTATTTTTCAAATGGGGCTGTGACACCCCGACTCCTTTCTGCCAAAATAGAACAACGCCGCAACGATCGGCTTTTATTCGTTTCCCGTTCCATTCAGAAAGACTGTTGATCGTGCTTCCATTTCTGCCACGCTGCTTTTTTGGGGCGATGCGATTAGCTGCCGTTGGGCTTTTCTCCTTGCCGACCGCCCTCCACGTTGAAGCTCAGGAGACCATTGCGACCGGGAATCAAGACGCCGTCGACCGCGGCGTTGATGCCATGCGGCAAGTTCGCGACGATTTGCGGTATTTGGCCAGCGAGGAATTGACCGGTCGCGGCCCTGGGACACCGGGCTTGGACCTCGCTGCGGACTACATTGCCAGTGCGTTTCGTGACGCAGGTTTGGAGACGAATCTGTTTGCTGGGCAGCCATTCCAGCCTTTTCAGATCAAACTTGGCGTGAAAGCGACGTCCAGCGAAGAAAACTACGTGCAACTGCTCCGCGATGGCGAGCAAACGATGCGGCTGGAACTGGCAACAGCGATGCAACCGTTGTCGATCGGAGCTTCCGCCACAACCCGCGGCCCGTTGGTCTTTGCGGGTTACGGGATCACGGCTCCTGAACTAAACTACGACGACTACGCCGATATTTCGGCTGAAGACGCAATCGTAATGCTGATTCGACGCACCCCTTCGAGGACCGACCCGCCGTCACCTTTCGGTCAGCGTCGAAATGCCAAGTATGCGTACTTTGCGACCAAAGTGCAAAATGCGATCGACCAGGGGGCCAGAGCGGTCCTGATCGTCAACGATCCCAAAGCCATCCGTGATGCCTCGCGAAACTTGCAGGAGCAACGAAACGCCGAGGAAAAGCGACAGCAGCGCGCCGAGGCGTCGTTAGCCAATGCCCCGCCGGAAGCCGAGCAGACGCGGCAGAATCTGCGTGATACGATCGAGCAGTCTCGACTTCAACAGTCCGAATTACAACGACAGTTGCAGCAGGTCGCGGCGGGCTTGCTGGGCGTTGAGGAGGCGGGTGGATTAAACCAGCCGGTAAAGATCCCAGTTGTTTCGCTTTCGCGCGTCGTCGCGGATCGGTGGCTGCGAGATAGCGTTGGCCAGTCGCTGACGGACCTGGAGGTTGAGATTGGCCAAACGCTGCAGCCGCGCAGCTGTCGACTGGACGGTTTCGAAGTCGAATTGCAAACCGGTTTGACCAACGCGGAGGTAACGACATCGAACGTTGTCGGGGTTTTCCCCGGCAAGGGGGATTTGGCAAACGAGGCGATCGTGATCGGCGCGCACTATGACCACATCGGAATGGGAGGATACGGCTCGTTAGCCCCAGGAACGATCGCGGTTCACCACGGTGCGGACGATAACGCTAGCGGGACGGTGACGCTGATGGAACTGGCGCGACGCCTACCCAACCAAAATGCGGACGTGCGGTCGCATCGACAAATCATCTTTATCGCCTTCAGTGGTGAGGAACGAGGTTTACTGGGTAGCAAGCACTACGTGCAAAATCCACTCGTTCCCCTCTCCCAAACCGTCGCAATGATCAACTTGGACATGGTAGGACGTCTGGTCGATAACGAATTGACGGTCTATGGAAGCGGAACGGCCCGTGAATTCGAGACCATATTGGACCAGGTCAATCGGCGGTCTGGCTTTGATTTACAGCGAGTCGCTAGCGGATATGGCCCCAGTGATCATGCTTCGTTCTATAAGGCCGGGGTGCCTGTGTTATTTTTTTTCACGGGGCTGCACAACGATTATCACCGGCCATCGGATGTTTACGAGAAAATCGATTTTGGTGGTATCGCGCGAATAACTGATATTACCACCGACGTGGCAAATCGCTTAGTTGTTTCGGAGCGGCCGACGTTCCAGTCCACCGAACCGGGAGCTGGAATTCGGCGACAGCGAGATGTTTTCTTGGGGATCCGTTTGCGGCCAACGGAAAACCGGGTCGTCATTTCGGAGGTCTTTCCCGACAGTTCCGCCGCGAAAGCG
>SLFV01000217.1 GCA_007124075.1 Roseimaritima sp. | reverse complement strand
TGGTGGCTTGGTGGGCTTTGGTATCGTGATCATTATCTCCAGTTTTTTGGCTGAAGCGATCGGCTACGCTCGCCTGCTGTATTTTGCCTTTGGCGTCCACTTTTTATCTGCGGTCGTCACGCTGGCCGCGCCAGCGGTGTTTGCCGCTGCCGGGAAAGACGCGACGTATTGGACGCTGTACGTGGGGATGTTTCTCTTCGCCATCGGTAACGGTGTTTGCGAAGCGGTGGTCAATCCGCTGACCGCGACCTTGTTCCCGAACAATAAAACGCATTACCTTAACATCTTGCATGCCGGTTGGCCCGCGGGGCTGATCCTTGGGGGTGTCGCCTCGATTTTCATGGCGGGGGTGGTTTCCTGGGAAATTCAAATCAGTTTGTTCCTGATTCCCGTGGTTATCTACGGATTGATGATTTTTGGCCAGAAAATGCCGCAGACCGATGCCAGCGCAGCGGGCCTATCGTTTTTGCAAGTGTTAGCCCAGTTTGCGGCACCGATGCTGCTATTTTTGCTCTTCATTCATGCGATGGTAGGCTACGTCGAACTGGGAACCGATTCCTGGATCGCGCGGATCACGGGGTCGATATTGAATGAAAACACCGGGCGTTGGTTGTTTGTTTACACCTCCGCTTTAATGTTTATCCTGCGTTTTGTGGCGGGCCCCATTGTCCATAAGATCTCCCCCTTGGGATTGCTGTTGGTCAGTGCCATTCTGGCGTCATTCGGCCTCTACTTTCTTGGTGGAGTCAATACGACGTTGGCCGCGTTGGCTGCCTTAACAATCTACGGTTTGGGAAAAACATTTTTCTGGCCAACAATGCTAGCGGTTGTGTCGGAGCGTTTCCCAAAAGGGGGAGCGGTCACCCTGGGCATGGTCGGCGGCGTGGGCATGTTGTCCGCGGGCTTGTTGGGAGGTCCAGGAATCGGGTTCAAGCAGGACAAATTCGCTTCAGAGAAACTGCAGGATATCTCCCCCGACACGTTTGAACGGTATCGTGCTGGACAGGAAAACAGGTTCCTTGCTTTTTCAACAAACGGCTTGGACGGCCAAAAGGTTGCCACATTGAATGACGATGGCAAAACCTTGACCAACGATCTCGCCCTGCTGCGGGAACGTGGCGACAGGAGCGACAATTTAGAAAATCTCGGGGAGTGGTGGAATTCTGCCGAAGCCAAGGCAGAAAGTGACAAGCAGCCTGTGATTGACGCGACACTGCACGGCAGTCGCATGGCGTTGAAGTTGACCGCAATCGTCCCGGCGACCATGGCGATTTGTTACTTGATCCTGATCGCGTATTTCCGGACAATCGGGGGCTACAAAGCCTTGACCATCCACGAAGAGGCCGAAGAGGCGGCGCTGGAAACCCCTGGATCGGAGATGTGACAACCCGGGCACTGGCCTCGCGGTTTTCCGCTCCATCCTGGTGAAGCGGTAGCGGTAAACGCCTCGTTCAGCAGGAATTCACGCGAAGCCACTTACCCGGGAGGCCAGCTTAGTTCTCGGCCGCCCAGCAGATGGAAATGCAAATGCGGAACGCTTTGTCCCCCGTCGCTGCCAATATTTGTGACTAAGCGGTAACCGTTGGTCAGTCCCAACTGCCGGGCCAATTTGGCAGCCAGCAGCAGCAGGTGCCCCGCCAATGCCTGATGTTCGGTTTGCAGTGTCGCCAGCGATTCAATCGGCTCCTTGGGGATAATCAGCACATGCACCGGTGCTTGCGGCGAGATGTCACGAAATGCCAGAGCAAGTTCGTCATCGTGCAGGATTTCCGCAGGAATTTCGCGGTTAATAATCTTGGTAAAGATCGTTTCGGCCATCGTAATCAAGACTCCCAATCTTTGGAGGAAAGCGCGTATTTCTTAATTTTTCGATCCAGCGTACTGCGTTCGATACCCAAGATATTAGCCGCACGACTTTTATTACCTTCGGTGGCGCGTAACACATTGACAATATGCCGTTGCTCCAATCGTTCCAACGAAATCAATTCAGACTCGTTCAGAACCCTTGCGTTTGACTCGGTTTGCGACTGTTCGACAGGGATGTTTGACAACACCAAATCTTCAGCATCGATTCTTTCAGCATGGGAGAGAACTACTGCGCGTTCAATCACGTTCTTCAGTTCACGAACGTTCCCCGGCCACGGATAGGTCAATAGGCGTTGTTTAGCCGTTGCAGAAAAACCGCTGATTTTCCGAGCCATACGACTCGAGAACCGCTGCAAAAAAAACTCCGCCAGATGCAAGATGTCCAAGTCCCTTTGACGCAGTGGCGGCACATAGATTTCGACAACGTTTAACCGAAAGTACAGATCCGCACGAAAGCGGGATTCACGCACGGCCTGCTGCAGATCGCGATTGGTTGCAGCGACAACACGTACATCCGTTTTCAGTGACTGGTGTCCCCCCACACGTTCAAACTCATGCCCCTCCAGCACCCGCAGAAACTTGGCTTGAATCTCCAACGCCATTTCACCAATCTCATCCAGCATCAAAGTACCGCCATCGGCGGCTTCGAATTTCCCGATTTTGCGTCCCGTTGCCCCGGTAAACGCTCCTTTTTCATGGCCAAACAACTCGCTTTCCAGTAGCATTGGCGAAAGTGCTGCGCAGTTTAGACAAATGAACGGAGCTTCGCGCCGTTCGCTTAGATGATGAATCGCCGCCGCTACGAGCTCTTTTCCTGTGCCACTTTCTCCCCTCACCAAGACAGTCGCTTGGGTCGGAGCGACGCGCTGGATGCTCTGCTTGACACCTTCGATTGCAGCGCTGTTGCCAACGATCTTCGTCTGATCGTGTAACTGTTGCCGCAACTGATCAACGCGACGTCGCGTTTCATCCAGTTTATCATTCAAGATTTGCTGGCGTTGGACGGTACGCAACGCCAACGAGACGCTTTCCGCTACGGCGACGATAAACTCCAGGTCCTCCGCAGCAAGCTCTCGCTGTCCGCTGCCGATGCTAGAATATATGTGCAGTAGACCGACCGGACCGGCTGAACCACGAATCGGCGCACATACCGTGCTGGTCGTTGACAACTGGCCTCGGCTGTCCGGTGCCGCAAAAATTGCATCGTCACGGATATTTCTGGCCAGGACCGCCTCGTTGCTTTGCAAAACGGTTTCCGCCAGCATCTCGGGGACGCGATGATAGGAGCGATCGATCTGTTGATGGGTCGCGATCACTTCCAATTGGCGATCGACTATGGGTTCGGTCGCATGGTTACGACTAAGCAGCACCGCACCGGAAATTTGCCCCAAATGCTCCGCAATTCCCTGCAGGCTTGCCGCGGCGACCGATTCGACCGAATCGCAGCGAGCCAGTCCGAACAGGATCCGAAACAGCTCACGTCCCAGCGTGGAATCATTGAGCGATCCCCGCAGGACGGAAGTTTTTTGCGACTGTAAAATCTCGCTTTGCTGCTGCCGACGCGTGATCGTCGGTTTCTCGTGCCCGGAATCGGTTTCCTGATCACCGGTACTCCGCCCCGGTTCCAGAGCGGGCCCGGACCCTCCGGCAAAGGCCTGCGCGATTTTGCGTACAAATGTCATCTGACAGCCAGCAATCTCAACCGTCTCGCCTTCGCAAAGGAGATGGTCCTCTTCGATTCGTCGTTGATCAACAAGCGTACCGTTGCGGCTGTTCAAATCGCGGACGACAAAGGCATCTCCGTTCTGCACGGGGAAAATCTCCGCATGCTGGCGACTGCAGCGTTCACTATGGATCACAATTTGACAGGTACTGGCCCGTCCGATCGTAATTCGGCGTCCTTGGATCAAACGGATGACATCGGTCCAACGTCCCCCCTGACGAATAACCAAATAGGCCGCAGCCTTCACAACGGAAATCTTGGACGAATCAGACAAGGATTGACTGTGATTCCAGTTCGGGAATTAGTTGAAAAATAGACAGCGCCCGATTATTCTAACCAAAGGTCGGATAGCTGTGCTGCGAAGCATGGATTTTGTAGCTCCGCTTCGGGAGCCAATTTTTTCAACAAAACTTTTCGGCAGCACCTTTGTCTCGTGGAGTTCTTCATGAAAACGTCAGCCGCTCGGTCTGGGTTTGCGCTTCAGCGTCGCTGTGCTTCAATTTTTGTACTGGCCATTTTTGGCTGCGGGCTGGTTTCTCATGCTGGCTTCCGCGGCGGCTTTCGGCAACCTCAAGTCGGAGGGGTGCTGGTCGATGCTGAGGGCTTACTGCGGGCCGCGACCGTTGGTGATCGTGCGGAGTGGTTGAACCAACTGCGTGCCGAAGTCGCCGAACCCGCGGGGGACTTGGCGGACCCTGCGGAACTGCGGATGGTTTCCCTCCGTAGGTTGCAGGACGCGATCCGCCAGGTAAAACGGCACGGAAAACCGCTTCCCGATGAGATGACTTACTTGGCTGGATTGCAGCGAGTGGAATATGTCTTCGTCTACCCAGAGCGTGGGGATATCGTGCTGGCCGGACCTGCTGAACCATGGAAGGTTCGTAACGATGCATCGGTCGTGGGCGTTCAGTCTGGACGCCCCTCATTATTGCTGGAAGACCTCATGGTCGCTCTGCAATCAGTGGAAACCGCCAGACCCACCGGTGGAGTTGCTTGTTCGATCGAACCGACCGCCGAAGGTCGTCAACGTTTGACAGCGATGCTGCGCCGGATCCAGTTGCGGCCTCAGCAAAACCCAGCTTTTTTGGAGCCCCAAATGCGTGAAGCGTTTGGACCGCAGCAAGTCATCTTACATGGAATTGCCAAAGACACGCGGATGGCACGCGTCTTGGTCGCTGCCGATTTTGAAATGAAACGCATCGCGATGCAACTGATCGAATCACCCCTCAAGGGATTACCAAGCTACCTGCAATTGGCGAAAAATTCATTGCAAGCGTCCAACAGTAATCCGCGTTGGTGGATGACGACCAATTACGACGCGGTCCAACGGACCGAAGACCGGATGGCTTGGCAGATTTCGGGACAGGGAGTCAAGACCCTCACCGAAACCGACGTGCTGAAAGCCGACGGAACCGTGGAACGTACCGGGCGTTCGGAGAAATTGGCCGAGCAATGGGCGTTGAAGATGACTGCGGAGTACGAGAACTTGATGGCAAAGATGTCGATCTTTGGCGACCTCCGCAACGTGATGGACCTCAGCCTGATCGCGACCTTGATCGTTCAAGAGGACTTGCAGCGTCTGGCGAATTGCGACCTGGCGGTCTTGATGGGATCGGAGGAGCTCCTGCAACTGGGCACTTACGGGGTACCCACGGCGATCGAACCGGCCTGCAGTTTTGTCAAGGGGAACAAGGGCTGGGTGGTGACGGCCTCCGGTGGCGTCAGCGTCAATACCTTCGAGGTTCTGACCAATCAGGTGATTGAACCGTCGTTGAGCGATTCTTGGGTGAAGGCTGCTGCCGATCAAGAGAATGAGCGCTGGTGGTGGAATGGCTAGGCATTAATTCGGCAACGGATTTTCGGATGAGTCCCAACAGCTTGTTAAGAAGTGGGTTTGCCCCTTTGAAGACCTCGTCAAGCCTTCGGCAAGTCGGGAGCCCCGAGTCGTTCCGTGGGCTTGCGCTCCCGATCCTGACGGTGGCGAGCGTGCTGGTTCTTTACGCACCAGGACTGCTAGGTGAACCGCAGTCGGTTGGCTTGCCATTTGAGCGTCAAATCATCAACCGCTTCAGCTTGGATCACCTGCCACGTTCGATTTCGATTCGTTACGACCAAACGACTTGGTTGGGATACGACCTGGAACACGGTAAACTCTACAAAGCGTGGCGGTCCACTAGTGACCGCGAGGGGCTGCAACCTGCAGATCCGAAAACGGGTTTGTTTCGTGTCAAATCACAGGGCGTCACTCTGTTCGAAGACCAAACCGATGCAACTTGGCGACTGCGCAGTTCCGAGAAAGAAATGAAACTACGGATTCGCTACCTCGGCAGCACTCAGCGCGAGGGGGGATTCGAACTGCGTTGGGAACTTTCAAACGATGCGGTGACGGTAAACCTGCACGAGCGGGTCGCGGGGTTTGGGCTGGGAAGCCCTCGGGAGCCTGCCCCAGTGTTCCGAGAACTGCGGGCCCAGGGGCTGGGCAGCACGCAGCATTTGATCCCGCCCCCTGCCACAAGCGATCGGTGGACGCTTTCCCTGAACGACCAGATTTGCGACCAGATGAAAACTGACCAGTGGTATCGCCTGACACTTCGCAGTGAGCCCCATGATTAGAACGATAGCACTTCGACACTCGCTCCGGCGTTTCCTTTGGCTATCGTCGTTGCTCGCCTTCGCGGTGCTGGGAGGGGTCCCTCCGAACGCGTTCGCCGATGAAACCAAGCCCACGCTGGAACTGACGGCGAAAACGATCTTTGCCAAAGGGCCTAACAAGTGGAACGGTGACGTTTTAGAAATCACCCGCGGACGCGGTGCGAATATTGGCTGGTACGTTTACGCCGAGCGACCGGAAACGGTATCGGTCTGGGTCGAGTACGCTTGCGAGAAACCGCTGAACCAAGCGTATCAACTCTCCTTGGATGGTCAGGACTTGTTTTGGGACGTTCCGGTGACGGCGCCGGGCGAGTTTACCAAAGTATGCGTGGGTTCCTTGTCAATCCGTGCGGGCCTGCCGGTCTTGCTATTATTGGTTCCTCCCTCCGGGACGACCTACGCACATCCCTTCCAATTTCGCAAGCTGATTCTAGAAGGCCAGACCACTGGTAATTTAAGCTGGCTACCGGAACTGGAGGAGCCAGTGGTGCCGGATAGTTCGCCGGGATTCGGCCAAAAGCTCAAGCGGCGGCACCCGGCCCTAAAGATTCGCGACTTGCGTTCGGATCATGCACCGATGCGGGTCACCGGGATGGCACTACGAGACGATTCCGAATTGCTGTTTACAACGTGGGAAGGGGACCTGTTTGCCGTCGATCTTGATGCCCTATCGCCGTCGGGACCTCCTGTTTATCGCAAGTTAGCTCAAGGCTTGTCGGAGCCGATGGGGTTGGCGATCGATCGTGGTAGGATCTTCGTTACAGAAAAAAACCAAGCGACGGAGCTGATCGACGAAAACGGCGATGGGCGTTTTGAAACCTACCGCTGCATGTCGCATGACTGGGCCTGCACCTTGGATTATCACGAGTACCTATTTGGTGCGATCGTAGTTAATGATTACCTGTATTTTTCCGCCAGTGTGGGGATGTCACGCCGCGGCAAAGACAACTATCAAGCGCCACTGCGCGGAAGTGTTTTTCGAGTCCACCTAGACTCCGGTGCAACCGAATTGGTCGCCGGTGGGTTGCGGACTCCCGACGGCATGGGCCTGGGGCCCGAGGATTCGATTCTTGTTACAGACAACCAAGGTGAGTGGTTAGCTGCCAACAAACTGATCCGCGTCCAACAAGACGCATTTTACCAGTTTCGCAGTCGGCCTCCCTGGCATCCACTGGACCGCCCCACACCTACCCCCCCGACGACGTGGTTGCCACAGGGAGAGATCGCGGCATCGCCAACACAGCCGATCATGATTCCGACAAACTGGGGTCCTTATGCCGGACAAGTGCTGATCGGCGATGCTGCTTTGGGTGGTTTGCAGCGAGTATTTCTGGAGCAGATCGATGGGGTTAGCCAAGGGGCCGCGTTCCGGTTTTCGCAAGGCTTCGAGCATCTATTTCATCGCTTCGTCTTTACCTCCGATGGCAGTCTGATCGGTGGTGGCATTGCCCGGGGCAAAGACTGGGATTTCATCACGCGGGTCAGTGGCTTGATGCAGATCCGTTACACCCATCAACCCGTATTCGAACCGCTGGCCGCTCGACTGCGCGACAATGGCCTGGAACTGGAGTTTACCGAACCGCTGGAATCGGGGGCGGGCTGGGACCCCGACGGCTATTTCGTTTCACAGTGGGGTTACCAAAGCACACAAACCTATGGCGGTGTCAAAGTCAGGCACCGACGTGCGGAGGTTTTATCGGCCACGGTTTCCAACGATCGACGCAAGGTGTTTTTGGAAATTCCCAGCATCACCGTCAACGAGGTGCTTTACGTCCGCCTGCCGGAGTCGTTACCCTCGGAATCGGGCAGGACCTTGTGGGCGGGCGACCTGTGGTACACGATCAATCGCATTCCGTCGGACCGACCGGGGCAGGTTCATGCTCCGCCACAGGAGTCGTGGAGAGCGTCGCCACACGCGTTCGAATTTTCGGCCGACAATGCCGGACGCACCCTGTACCAAAATCTTTGCTCCGCTTGCCACAGCCTGGATGGCAGTCGTCGCATCGGCCCCAGTTTTCTTGGTCTTGCCGGGGCTAAACGCGAGGTTATCGACCCGCGTACCGGACAGCAGCAGCAGGTCACTGCCGACGAGGACTATCTCCGCGAATCGATTACCGACCCCAATGCGTTATTGGTTGCTGGTTACCAGGAGAACCAAATGCCGCCCGTTGGAGGGATTTTGACCGAGCGACAGATCGTCGATTTGTTGCAATATCTAAAAAGGGTTTCCGACAAAAAAGCGGCTCAGCGGGAGCTCGCTCGGCAACCGTTGGTAATTCGGGACTGGAAAATGGACGATTTCGCTAATTGGGGAACGCATGTCGCACCACCCATGCCGGAACCTGCCAGCCTGTTGCGAGGACAGCAAGCTTTCTTCAAAGCCCAATGCGTTCAGTGTCACGCGACCTCAGGCTACGGCACCAACCTGGCCCCCGATTTAAGCCTCTCCGTGCAAAAACTAAAAGGCAAGGATCTGCTGCGTCGAATTATCGAACCCTCCAGCCAAATCCACCCGGATTACCAACGCATTCAGTTTTTGCTGGACGATGGCCAAGTGATCATTGGCCATATCGTCGCCGATCAAAAGGATACGCTGGAGGTTGTGTCCGATTTACAAGCCCCGGACAAACGAACCATGATTCGCAAGGCGAATGTCGAGTTGCAGCAGAAGACCAAACAATCGGCAATGCCAACCGGATTGCTGAACGTGCTGACGAAAGCCGAAATTCTTGACTTGATGGTGTTTTTAGAAAGCGGAATGCCCACGGTTCCACCTGTATCTACGAAGAATCCCACCCGGTGATATATGCATACCCAATTGTCACTTTATCGACTCGCAGTCGCCAGCTTTGCCGTGATGCCCTGGAGCCTGCTCGCTGCTGCAGGTTTGGTCGCAGCCAGTGATGACGGTGACCATGTATCCGCAGGAACCGGATTTGCGCCGTTGTTCGATGGGCGCAGCTTCGACGGCTGGAAACATGCGGGCAACTGGGAAATCCAGGACGGCGCAATGGTCCGTGTTCGTTCGGGAGGCAACCTGACCTACGAAGCTGCGTTGGTTCCCGATGACTTTGAATTACGCTTCGAATGGAAAGCTTCCAAAGGCTGCAACAGCGGGGTTTACTATCGACCGGGGCAGGTCGAATATCAGGTACTGGATGACGAACATAGCCCCTACGGAGAAAATCCGCGTCAGTCGGCTGCCTCGCTATTTTTCTGCATGGCCCCCAGCGAGCGTGCAGCGAAACCCCACGGGCAATGGAACACCGGGCGGATCAAGTGCAAGGGGACGGTAATTGAGCATTGGCTAAACGGAAAACGCGTGCTGTCGTTTGATTATGCGGACCCCAAATGGGCACGCGAGGTCGAGCTATTGCGAATTCGAGGGGGTGACCTCACGGGACGTGGGGGCAAACTGTGGCTTCAGGACCACGGCCAGGAAGTTGCATTTAGGAATCTTAAAATGCGCACGATTCCCGCAGGAGAAACGCTCGTTGCGGATCCGAATTTTGAACCCCTACCGATTCCACCTGCCGCCTTGGAAAAAGAAAATGCTCGCGTTCGGCGGATGCTGGAGCGGAAGTAGCAACACCCACGCTGGATCAACGTCGGTATCCAACCTCCAAGAACAGGGGCAAAGGCTGGTTGAAATACTGGAGGAAATATAGAAAAGCAGCAGCCCGAGAAGCCAGCGGGTGCTAAACTAAAGGTTTACTTCGCTTCAAGAGCTGGACAGATGACGGGTCCGGAATGTCAATCCGTTTCGTGTCCGATGCTTGGTTTGCCTAACCCCAATCATTAACCGATGATCGGCTGTTTGACCTGTATTTCGCTTCGGCGGTCGATGCGGCGGGACTGTCCTGCCACAATCTCCCCGGTCGCCCGCTGGTCCCACGGGCTTTCCCGTCCTGATTTCTGGACATGCAAGGCCGAGGGAGGAACTGGATTTCGGTCACTTTTTTCGGGAGCTTCCCCGCATCGACAGCGGCCAGCCCTCGGGTTTACCCTGATCGAATTGTTGGTCGTGATCGCGATCATTGGGGTGTTGGTGGGACTGTTGCTTCCGGCAGTCCAAACAGCCCGGGAGGCAGCACGCCGGATTCAGTGCAGCAATCACTTGAAACAATTGGGGCTGGCACACCACAACTACGAATCAATTAGTGGCTTGTTAGTTCC